>CAJPNS010000001.1 GCA_905372135.1 Porphyromonadaceae bacterium
CGTATCTACGTAGTTTATATCGAGTTCTCGCCATACGGAATTGTATATATCTGAGCTGCGAAAAATATCGTAATGCTTTTGTTCCGATTTTTTGGTGTCGTTCTTTTGTGCGGCGACGGTAATAGATATGAATATCAGTGTAGTAAAAAAGAGTATTTTCTTCATATTGGCTGGTTTTGAAAAAATAATGGAGCAAAGGTAGTAAATAGTTTTGAGTTTGTCGAATTATAAGATAGTTGTTAGAAAGTATATGTATTGATTATCATAGATATGTATTGTTTATTTTTATGAAAAAAAAATCTGATGAATTTGCTTGTCGATTGTTTGGTCTATTTTTTATAACTTTGCACTTTAATCAATAATAATTTATCAATTAAAACAGTAATAATCAATGAAAAAATCATTTTTTGTAATGGCAGCAGCAGCCACAATGTTTGCAATGGGTTTGGTATCTTGCGGTAACAAGCAAAATACCGAAAATCAGGAAGCTACAACCGATACTGTTGTTGTGGCAGAACCGGCTCCGGCTCCTATCAGCGGTACGTTCGAAGGCACATTGCCTTGCGCCGACTGTTCGGGCATCAAGACCGAACTCGTTATCAGCGAAGATGGCAAGTTTAAACTGACTGAAACTTACATGGCTAAGAAAGAAAAGCAATTTGTAAGTGAAGGCGAAATCGTTCGCGGCGAAGGTGGCAGATTCTCTCTGACCGACAAAGACGGTACCGTACGTCAATATGAGCTTACAGACAACACTATTGCTGTACTCGATGCAGAAGGTAAAAAAGCCGAAGGCGAATTAGCAGACAAATACATTTTGACAAAGAAAATGTAATACGGTCGGTATAAACTAATTTAATTCAAATCTTATCGGCAAGCTCTGTACAGTAAAATGTGTAAAGGGTTTGCCGATATTTTAACCAAAAGACTATTATATACTTATGACAACAACAACCATATATAAAGGAAATTTGCGCACCGAAATTACTCACGTGATGTCGGGTGTGAAGTTGATAACCGACGCTCCTGTCGACAATCAGGGCGAAGGTAAGAGTTTTTCGCCGTCGGATTTGCTGGCAACATCTCTGAGTAGCTGTATGTTTACCATTATGGGTATCGCAGCCCGCACGCACGGCTTCTCCATCGACGGAGCTACCGCCAAAACTACGAAGATAATGAACACTTCGCCACGTAGAGTAGCAGAGATAGTCATAGAAATAACTTTTCCGCACAACGACTATTCGGAGAAAGAACGTAAGATACTCAACGCCTGTGTGAGAGAGTGTCCTGTGTCTCAGAGCCTTCACCCCGACGTGAAACAAACCGTAAGTTTTGTTTTCCCCGAAAAATAAAATCGGTCGTAAGGAAAAATGAAAATAGGCGATAAAGTGCGCTACCTCAATGCAGTAGGAGGTGGCGTTATTACCCGAATCGGTGAAAAGGGAGTGGTAACCGTTCTCGAAGAAGATGGTTTTGAGACTCCCGTTTTGGCTAACGATGTGGTGGTAGTTGCCGATACCAACGAGTTGAACTTTGTCTCCGAGAGTAAAAGCAAACCCAACACAACGACAACAGCACAAACGGTCGAAAAGCCGCAGTATAAGTTCGATATAGCCGAAGAGACACCCGAAGGCGAGGCTATAAACGTCTCGTTGGCTTTTGTCCCTGTGAATATCAAGAGTCTGCAAAACACCGATATGGAGATGTTCGTTATTAACGAAAGCAACTACTATATCGATTTTCAGATACTTACGGGTAATGCGACAGTGTCGGTGCATACGGCGGATACTATCGAGCCGCAGACGAAACTCTTCATAACAGATGTGCGTAAAGATGAGGTAAACGACTATGAGTTTGTTCGTTTTCAAGGATTTGCATACAAACAAACGACAAAGTTCGACGTCAAACCCGCATTGGACGTTGCCGTACGTATCAATCCTGTGGATTTTTATAAGTTACATCGCTTCGAGGAGAACGATTTTTTCGAAGCAAAGGCAATGCTTGTAAATCTTATCGAAAACGACTATCCGCCGATAAAATATCTCATAGACGACAAGCAGTTGCAAGAGGCTATGCACGACAAACGTCTGCAGCCGACCAAGCGGCAGTTTGCTCCGCCCCGTAAGAGCCAAATAATTGAGGTAGACCTACATATCCACGAACTTATCGACAATTTTGCCAATCTCGACAATGCCGATATGTTGCGGATACAACTCGATAAATTCCACTCTGTTATGAAAGAAAATATCAACAAAAAAGGGCAAAAAATCGTCTTCATACACGGCAAAGGCGAAGGCGTTTTGCGAAAAGAGATAACGGAGTTGCTAAGGAAACAGTACAAGAATGCGAGTTTTCAAGATGCCTCGTTCCAACAATATGGCTTCGGAGCTACGCAGGTCAATATTCATTAATTGCATAAAACGGTGTAGATGAAATACTTGATAGTAGGGCTTGGCAATATAGGCGACGAATACGCTCATACACGGCACAATATCGGTTTTGATACGCTCGACCGACTTGCCGATATACTCAACGTAAGCTTCGACGTCAATAAACGCTATGGGGCTATTGCCGAAGGAAAAATTAAAAATCGCCAAGTGATACTGCTCAAACCCTTCACTTATGTGAATGAGAGTGGCAAAGCCGTTCGTTATTGGTTGCAAAAGGAGAATATCGGTGTGGCGAACCTGCTCGTGGTAGTAGACGACCTTGCTTTGCCGCTCGGCACTATCAGGCTGCGGGGCAAAGGCTCCGACGCAGGACACAACGGACTGAAAAACATCGAACAACTGATAACGACACAGAACTATGCCCGCCTGCGTTTCGGTATCGGCAACGACTTCCCGCAGGGAGCACAGATACCGTATGTTTTAGGCAGATTCTCTGCCGAAGAGCAAAAGACCGTTACGGAAAGGATAGAGGTTGCAGTCGACTGTATCAGGTCGTTTTGCCTCGAAGGGCTAAGCGTGGCTATGAACAGATTCAACAATAAATAAACTAAATATGACACGTATCGACAAATATCTATGGTTTGTCAGGCTTTTCAAGACCCGAGCCAAGGCGTCGGAAGCCTGCGGTAAAGGAAGAGTGATGGTAGAAAACACCCCTGTCAAAGCATCGAGGGCAGTAGTAATCGGCGACACTATACAGATAAAGCGTCCTCCCGTAGTGTACACTTTCAGAGTGCTCGATGTACCACCGACCCGTATAGGCGCCAAACTCGTGGAGCAATTTTTGCAGAACATCACTTCGCCAGACCAGCTCGAACTGATAGAAGCTATACGTATCGACCGTCAGAACCAGCGAGCGAGGGGATTTGGACGCCCGACCAAGAGAGAGCGTCGCGACCTCGAAGCATTCTTCGGGGAGCAGCAGCTCTATTTCGTCGACGAAGACGACGGTTGGGATGTTTAGAAGACTCTCGTCGTTTGCAACCACATTAATTTACTACTATGAATAGACTGATACTGACAATCTATAGATTTTTCGAGCGGCAAAAGTATGTTTTATGGTTCGTATTGGTGCTAATAGCCGTAGGATTGGCATTTTTGGCGTCTCGTATAGATTTTGTCGAAGATATCTCATCGTTTTTACCGTCGAACGACACAAACCGCCGAATATCCGAAGCTTATCAACGTATAGGCGGGGCAAACAAAATCATTATCACTTTTTCGCCTACATCGGCCGATGTGGACGAAACAACGCTTACGGAAGCCGCAACATTTTTCGCGCAGACGGTAGAATCGTACGATGGCGGACGACGAATAAAAGCACTGGTATCGGAAATAGACAACGAACAAATATCGAATACCACAGACTTTATTATACAAAATCTGCCTCTATATCTTACCGAAGACGACTATCGGCATATCGACAGCCTGCTTATGAATGAGGCAAATATAGCAGAAAAGCTCGCTAAAGACCGCGAAATGCTATTGTCGCCAATGGGTGCTTTTATGCGTAATATCATACAAAACGACCCATTGATGTTGTCGGGCAGGGCGTTGAAAGAACTCGAAGTGTTTCGTCCAAACGACAATTACGAGACCTTCGACGGGTTTGTTTTCAACCAAAGAGGAGAGTGTATGGTAACAATCACCTCGGTTTATCCGTCGTCGGAGACATCTGAAAACAAGCTACTTGCAGCAGACATATACAAAGCCGTAGAGCAGACAGAGGCACAGTTTGCCAAAGAAGTGAAAATAACACCTTTCGGAGCTACACTGATATCTATCACCAACGCCGAGCGTATAAAAGCCGATAGCATTTTTGCCATAGGTGTGTCGGGGGTATTAATATTTTCGCTATTACTATATTTTTTCCGCAGCATAAGACCTATAGCACTTATCGTAGTGTCTATAGGGTTTGGAGTACTATTTTCGCTTGGGATAATAGTGCTTTTTAAAAATACCGTTTCGATAATAGCTATCGGGATAGCCTCTATTATTCTGGGCATTGCCGTAAACTATCCGCTCCATTTCTTAGCACATTTCAAACACATAAAAGCAAAAGAAGAGACTCTGAGAGACCTTATAAATCCGCTTTTAATAGGTAATATCACCACAGTCGGAGCCTTTCTGAGTTTACTTTTCATATCGTCGGAGGCGATGCACGACTTGGGGCTGTTTTCGGCTCTTTTGCTCGTAGGTACAATGATATTCGTACTCGTGTTTTTACCTCATATATTGTCGGAAAAACAGAGAGGAAAAAGTATAGCTCCGTCGGAGACGACCACCGGAGGCAGAAGGCTCTTGATGCGGGCTGTTACAGGCTTTTCGCCCGAAAACAACAAGGTGCTTGTAATAGCATTCGTGGTGGCTACGATAGTTTTGTTCGTGTTTAGCTTCGGGACAAAGTTCGATGTCGATATGCACAATATCAATTATATGACCGCCGAACAGCGCCAGACGATGGACAAGCTGGCAGACGACAACAAAGCCGACGGAAATACGGTCTATATAGTGGCTGAAGGTAAGAACCCCGACGAGGCATTGGCGTATTACCACAAATACGTTTTGCCCGAACTTACTCGAAGAGCAAACAAGCAAGATACCGCCATAAAAAAGATAGCAGGTATCGGCAACTTCTTCCCCACACAAGAGGAACAGGTGAAAAAAATCGCTCTCTGGAACGATTTCTGGGCTACACGCCGCCAGACATTCGTCGACAACCTGCAAAAAGCGAGCCGCAAGCAAGGATTTGCTTCCGACGCCTTCGACGGTTTTATCGACATCATAAACAGAGAATATACCGCCCAACCTTTCGCCTATTTCTACGACGCTCTGCAGAGTTTAGCCGAAAATTATATCAATATCGACGACCGAAGCACGATGATATTCTCCACCATCTACGGCAGAGACGACGAGCAGGCTGTGGCAAAGCTGTTTGATACGGACAATATATACGTTTTCGACAATAGCTCCTTTATGAAACGAATGGTACTGTCGCTCTCCGACGACTTCAACAAGGTACTCTATATATGCGGGTTCGTCGTGTTTGTGTTTCTGCTGTTTTCTTTCGGACGCGTAGAGATAGCACTCATCACCTTCGTGCCTTTGGCTGTGGGCTGGATATGGATTCTCGGGTTGATGAACATATTCGACATACAATTCAACATCGTAAACATCATCCTTGCCACATTTATTTTCGGACAGGGCGACGACTACACCATCTTTATCACCGAAGGACTCATACACGAATATACCTACCGCCGCAAGATGCTCGATAAGTTCAAGGTATCGATAGTACTATCGGCAACAATACTTTTCGTCGCCGTCGGGATACTTATCTTTGCAAAACATCCGGCTATGCGTTCGCTCGCCGAGCTTACGATTGTGGGTATGATTACCGTAGTAGTCTGTGCGTACATTTTGCCGCCGCTCCTATATAAATGGCTCGTGTACGGAGCCAACAATCGTCCGCGTATAATGCCTATAACACTGTGGAATATGGCTAAGACGGTTTTTAGCTTTGCCGTATTTGTCGTTGCGGCTGTAATAATGAGCATCACGGGATTTTTCATACTCACCATAGGCGGCAAAAGCGACAGAAACAAAGAACTTTTTCACAAAATACTCTGTCGAGGGCTACGCATCTTCGCCTATATGATGCCGCAGGTAAAACATACCGTAAACAACCCGTACGGAACCACATTCGACAAGCCTTCGGTGATTATCGCAAACCACCAGAGCCATCTCGACTTGCTTTATATACTGATGCTCTCGCCCAAAATCATTGCACTGACAAATCGCTGGACGTGGCACAATCCTTTCTATGGTATCATAATACGATACGCCGATTTCGTTCCCGTCGAAAACGGCATCGAAGAGAATATGGGCAAAATACGGATGCTTGTAGATAAGGGATACTCTGTTTTGGTCTTCCCCGAAGGCTCTCGGTCTGAGGATTGCTCCATCGGACGTTTCAGACAGGGCGCTTTCTATCTGGCCAAAGTCTTACGGCTCGATATCGTACCCATCGTATTACACGGCGTAGGGCATATATTGCCGAAAAAAGAGTTTGTGCTTCGCAGAGGGCAAGTCGATGTAGTCATAGAGCAGCGTATAAGTCTTGCCGACCTCGAAACGACGCTATCTCAGCCTGATATAGATGCAAATGACCTCGATACGCGGACGGTAGCAAAATATTTCTGTTCCCTTTTCCGCGAAAAATATTCCAGACTTGCCGATAGGGTAGAGACCACACAATATTTCGCCGATAAGGTGATGAAAAATTATATTTACAAAGGCAGCCGTATAGCAAGAATTGCCAAAAAAGAGCTTCAACGGTATGGCAACTATTCGTCCGTAATATCGACACTTCCCGATAGAGGTAAGATACTGATAAAAAACTGCGGGCAGGGTGTTTTACCTCTGATGGCAGCATTGGTAAAACGCAATCTGACGATAGATGCGACCGAGGCAGACCCCGACAAACTCGATATAGCCCGCCACTGCCATTCTATTCCCCCAAACTTACTCTATATCGACCATATCGACCCTGCCACAACCTACGACAAAGTAATAGATTGCCTCAGCCTATGACCAATATTTTAGAGCCGATATGGCATATTTACGAGCAATCGTTCCCCGACGACGAGCGACGCAGATACGAGCAGCTGATAGAGTTGTTCGGAGGTGAGCAACCTATAAAAATCGAGATTCTTACAGACTCCGATAGTACCGTCGGGTTTATTATCTATTGGGATTTCGAACACTTCGTCTACATAGAGCATTTTGCCGTCGATAGCATTGCCCGTGGGCAAGGCATAGGCTCGCGTGCTCTGAGCGATTTCGTACAACGTGCAAACAAGCCAATAATATTGGAAGTAGAGCACCCTACCGATGCAATCACACACCGTAGAATAAATTTCTACCAACGTCTCGGCTTTATCTTACACGACGAGGAGTATATACAGCCACCTTACGACAAAAATAAACAATCTGTGCCTCTTTGTATTATGAGCAAAGCATTTTCGGACTTCTCCAAGCAGTTTATCGAGGTGAAAAAGACGCTCTACAATCAAGTTTATGGCGTAAACGATATCTAAAACGGTTGAAAAATAGTCGAGCAACCGTTTTTTTCGTCGGAAAAGTATTTAGAAAGTTCAACTTATAAAGTTATAAGATTATATTGCTGCCCGATAATATTTCTCGTCATCGAACGAAAAAAAAGTAGTACCTTTGTGCCGATTTTAAAGAAGTATAATATAAATAATTCACTAATTTATGAATGTGATTAGAAAGACCGTCCCGCTTCCGGACGGAAGAGAAATTATCATCGAGACGGGCAAATTGGCAAAACAAGCCGACGGTGCCGTGATGGTAACTCTGGGAAAAACAATGTTGTTAGCCACAGTCTGCTCGGCTCAGGAAGCAAACCCCGGAACAGACTTTATGCCGTTGTCGGTAGATTACAAAGAGAAATTCTCCGCCTGCGGTCGTTTCCCCGGTGGATTCCTTCGCCGCGAAGGGCGCCCGTCGGATTACGAAATCCTCATCTCTCGTCTTGTGGACAGAGCTCTACGCCCCTTGTTCCCCGACGATTATCACGCAGAGACGTTTGTAAATGTTACGCTATACTCTGCCGACGGAGTAGATGCTCCCGACGCCCTGGCGGGACTTGCAGCCTCGGCTGCTTTGGCGGTGTCGGATATCCCGTTTGGCGGACCTATATCGGAGGTGCGTGTAGCACGTATCGACGGCGAGTTTGTAATCAATCCCACTATGGAGCAGCTACAAAAGGCAGACCTTGAGCTCATCGTGGCAGCTACGTTGGACAATATAATGATGGTCGAAGGCGAGATGAAAGAGGTTTCTGAAGATGTTCTTCTCAATGCTATCAAGGCAGCACACGAAGCAATCAAGCCGCAATGCCAAGTACAGCTCGATATGATGGAGGCGGCAGGTAAGACCGAAAAACGTCAATATTGCCACGAAGACAACGATGAAGACCTACGCCGAGACGTTCGCGAAAAAACATACCAAAAAGCTTATGACATAGCCGTATCGGGCAATGCCGACAAACACTGTCGTACTGCCGCTTTCGAGGCTATCGTCGAAGAATATATTGCCGCCATACCCGAAGAGGAGGCAACAGACGAACGCAAAGCATTGATAAAAAGGTATTACCACGATGTAGAAAAAGACGCTATGCGTCGTGCCATACTCGACGAGGGCAAACGCCTCGACGGACGTAAAACCAACGAGATACGCCCGATATGGTCGGAGGTCGACTATCTGCCCGCAACACACGGCTCGGCTATCTTCACACGAGGTGAGACACAGAGTCTGTCGACTGTAACGCTCGGCACCAAGCTCGACGAGAAGATAATAGACGAAGCTCTGATTACGGGCACAGACCGTTTCTTGTTGCATTACAACTTCCCGCCGTTCTCTACGGGCGAGGCTCGTCCTTCGCGTGGAGTAGGACGCCGCGAGGTAGGACACGGCAACCTTGCCCTACGTGCACTCAAACCCGTCATACCCGAAAACTACAAATATTGTATCCGTGTCGTATCCGATATACTCGAGAGCAACGGCTCGTCGTCGATGGCTACCGTATGTGCCGGCACACTTGCTCTAATGGACGCAGGCGTACCCATATCTAAACCCGTATCGGGGATAGCTATGGGGCTGATATCCGAAAACAAGGGGAAGAACTATGCCGTACTGTCCGATATACTCGGCGACGAAGACCATCTGGGCGATATGGACTTCAAAGTAACGGGCACACGCGATGGTATCACCGCCACACAGATGGATATAAAGGTCGACGGCTTGTCGTACGAGATACTCGAGAACGCTCTGCGTCAGGCTCACGAAGGACGTATGCACATCTTGGGCAAAATCACGGAAACTATTGCCGAACCGCGTGCCGACCTCAAACCACACGTACCGAGGATAGAAGTCATCACCATACCCAAAGAGTTTATCGGTGCGGTAATAGGACCTCAAGGCAAGATAATACAAGGCATACAAGCCGAGACGGGAGCTACCATCTCTATCGAAGAAGAGGGCGAAGTGGGTATCGTAGAAATAGCTGCTGCCAACCGCGACTCTATCGAAGCCGCTCTGGAAAAGGTTCGACGTATCACTGCTATGCCCGAAGCGGGCAAAGTCTACTCCTCGACCGTTAAGTCGGTAATGCCTTACGGTGTGTTTGTAGAGTTTATGCCCGGCAAAGAGGGTCTTCTGCATATATCGGAGATAGATTATAATAAATATGCCACTATCGAAGAGACAGGTCTCAAAGAGGGCGATACCTTCGACGTGAAGCTTATCGAAATCGATAAGTCGGGCAAATATCGCCTCTCGTCGAGAGTGCTCAAAGAAGCCCCTGAGGGCTGGGTAGAGCCTGCTCCGCGTCCCAAGTCGGACGACAGACACAGAGGCAAAAGAGAGCGTCGCTCCGACAACCGCGACAAGACACGCGGTCAGCACGACAGACGATAAAAAATGTGATAAAAAGGCTGTCTCCGATTCGTAAGAAGGCAGCCCTTTTATTTGTTTGTACCATAGGTTTTTATCGAATTGTTTTTGATATATGATAGGCAACGAAAATATAGTACTTCGAGCCGTAGAACCCGAAGATTTAGATTTTCTATATCAGATAGAAAACGATGTCGATATGTGGATATATTCGGCTCGTAAAGAACCATATTCTCGCTATGCCATACGTCGATATATAGAGTCGTGCGACCAATCGGTATTCGAACGCGGACAGCTCCGTTTTATGATTGCCATCGATAAGACAGGTACTACAATAGGTACTATCGATCTCTTTGATTTCGACTATAATAACCGTAGGTCGGAGGTAGGCATATTCATACATTCGTCGTATAGATGCAGAGGATATGCCACAGAAGCTATCGGTATGATATGCAGATATACAAAAAGTTTTTTAGGACTACACCAGCTTTATAGTCTCGTAGCGTCGGACAATACGCCGTCGCTCAGAGCATTCGAAAAGGCAGGTTTCTCGGGTGGCGTTACGCTTGAAGATTGGTTGGTATACGATGGCGTTTTTCAAGATATAATGCTGTTGCAGAAGAGATTGTAAAATTATCAGTAGTATGTACTTATGATACAACCACTATCGGCCGAAGAGAAGCAACGGCGTATTCTGCTCGACTTCTGTAACGATTACGACCTTACTGTAAATCAGATAAGGCAGATAATGCCTGAGGCTACCGATAGGCAGATAGCCGAATGGACTCAGCGGCAAGAATTGGAAAATCTCGATATAGACGGCAGTATACGCTATTTTCGTAGGGCAGCTCGTAATCTCTTTCGTATCAATAGAGAAGCGAGGGAATACTATCTGGATAAATATGGCGACGACAAGGCGGCGAGGACGAAGTTTCTGGCAGAGTATCTACCTCAGATAGTGAACGAAACAGACCGAAGAGAGTTTCGTTTTCACTTTTCGCTTACTGTTGCTCCCGACGCAGTACCCGACGGCGAGACTATTCGCTGTTGGTTGCCACGACCTGCAGAGTGTAAGTATCAATATTCTAAGTCTGCTCAGAGTATGAATATATCGACTCATTCGTCGCTATATATCGAAAAACGAGCGACTGCCGGTATACCTACTATATTCGATACATACTTCGAGGTAGAGACTCGTAGTTTTCATCGTAACGATAGGCACTCCGCTGTGGATGAGTGTTTTACCTCTGCCGATTTGATTGAGGAGGCTCCTCATATCGTTTTCACGGACGATATAAAACGACTTTCGGCTCAGATAGTCGGTTGCGAACGCGATAAGCAGACAATAGCACGCAAGATATTTTGCTGGATATCTGATAATATCGTATGGGCAGCCGCGCGAGAATATTCTACTATCGACAATATTCCGAGCTATGTAATACGCCATAAACATGGAGATTGCGGGCAGTCTACATTGCTTTTTATGACACTATGCCGATACAATGGCATTCCTGCGAGGTGGTTGAGCGGCTTTATGTTGCATCCGGGCTACGAAAATATTCACGATTGGTGCGAAATCTTTCTCGATGGCTATGGTTGGATGCCTGTAGATGTGTCTTTTGGTATACAGCGCTATAGCTCCGACGACGATGTGCGATATTTTTATTTTATGGGTATCGATTCGTTTCGGATTGTGGTCAATAGAGGCATATCGGGAGTATTACAGCCCGAGAAGATATTCCCCAGAAGTGAGACTGTCGATTTCCAACGAGGCGAGGTCGAGTGGAGGAGGGGGAATATATACTTCGATAAGTTCGATTATAATTTCTACATAGATAAGTAGTTTTTTGTTGTCTCTACGTTGAATATGGTTTATAGGTCGTTGATATATAGGTAATAGGGTGTGTTGTAGATATTTATCCGATAGCAGATGATATGAAAAATAGTGTGTGCAACAAATTCTTATTTCTTAATTCATAAATTTTCACTACCTTTGCAGCCTTGTCTGCGGACAGGAGTGTTTTATAGAGTGTTCTGAATATTATATCATTACGCAACAACAAAAATTTAATTGCTATAAATGTATATACAATAAATAAATCTATTTATGACTAACTCAGCGTTATTTTTAGTAGTATTGGTTACGGCTGTTTTTATGGTTGTGGCGGCTATGGCATTGGCTATATGGCTGTCGCCCAAGTCGTACAATGCCCTCAAAGGTGAGCCTTACGAGTGCGGTATAGAGACACGAGGTCCTGCGTGGGTACAGTTCAGAGTGGGTTACTATCTTATAGCCATACTCTTTTTGGTATTCGACGTGGAAGCCGTTCTGCTCTTCCCGTGGGCAACCATTTACAGTTCGATAGGTATCGACGGGCTTATTTTGGCATCGTTCTTTATCTTTATTTTGGTTCTTGGTTTAGTTTATGCGTGGAGAAAGGGGGCACTGGAATGGAAGTAAAAAATATTAAAATTAAAAATATGACCACTGCCGACTTCAAGGACAATGAGTACCTTGAGCAATACGTCGAGCAGTTGAAAGAAGGCGGAGTAAACGTTGCTATCGCCAAATTGGACGACATTATCAATTGGGGACGAAGCAATTCGGTGTGGCCCTTGACGTTTGCCACTTCGTGTTGCGGTATCGAGTTTATGAGCCTCGGAGCGGCACGATTCGACTTTTCACGTTTCGGCTGGGAGGTTACGCGTAACTCGCCTCGTCAGGCGGACGTAGTCTTCTGTTTCGGCACCATCGTACACAAAATGGCACCAGTGCTCAAGCGTCTGTACGACCAAATGTCGGAGCCGAAGTATGTAATAGCCGTCGGTGGCTGTGCCATCTCGGGCGGTCCTTTCAAGAAATCGTATCACACGGTGATGGGTATCGACCAGATTATACCGGTCGATGTGTATGTACCCGGCTGTCCGCCGAGTCCTAATGCCATTATTTACGGTATGTTACAGCTCAGCCGCAAGATAAAGGTTCAGGAGTTTTTCTCGCTCCCGAAACAACCTAAGGTAGTAGAACATTTAGATAACCCAATAGAAGTCGTAAAGTATGTGTAATAAGTTAGAACAAGTGTTTTCGCAATTGGCTAATGCCGAGATATCGAACAAAGACAATGTTTATACGATAGTAGTCGCCAAAGAAAATCTGCGTAAGGCGGCAGAGACTCTGAGGAACAACGATATAGTCCGTTTCGACTTTCTGCGCGACATAATAGGTATGGACTACACCGATTCGTTGGGCGTGATATATAACCTATCTCCTTCCGAAGACCAGTCTGTAATAGTGCTGCTCGAGTCGCGTACAGACGACAGAGAAAATCCTGCGTTTGACACTGTCGAAGACCTGTGGCTGTCGGCTCCCTTCTACGAGAGAGAGGTACACGATTTCTTCGGTATACGCTTCTTGGGCAATCCCGATATGCGTCGTATCTTCCTGCGTCAAGACTGGCGAGGATACCCGCTACGTAAAGACTACGACAGCAGCCCGATAATAAATCCTATCCCGCTCGAAAACGAAGATCTCGACTCATTGGAGTATCTGCCCGTGCTCGACCTGAAAGACATCGACAAAGAGCGTAAGTCGGTATTCGACAAAGGAGATTTCGTCGTCAACTTCGGACCTCAACACCCTGCTACGCACGGCGTATTGCATCTGAGAGTATCGCTCGACGGCGAAGTCATCAAAAAAGTCGACCCCAACTTCGGATATATCCACCGCGGTATAGAGAAGATATGCGAGGTATCTATGTATCACCAGATATTACACCTTGCCGACCGTCTCGACTATCTGTCGGGCTCTATCAACCGCCACGCCGTTTGTATGGCTATCGAAAAGGGTATACAGCTCGAAGTGCCGCCCAGAGCACAGTACGTGCGTACCATCATCGACGAACTCACTCGTATAGCCTCTCACCTGCTCGGCTGGGGTGCTATGGCAATGGATATGGGTGCTATCACAGCATTCGTATACGGTATGCGCGACAGAGAGAAGATAATGAAGATATTCGAGAAGACCTGCGGTGGCAGACTGATGGCAAACTATTCGATGATAGGCGGTCTGATGGAAGATATTCATCCCGATTTTCAGAAGGATATAAAAGAGTTTGTCGTATATATGCGTAAGATGCTGCGAGAACACCATATACTCTTCACAGGCAACCCCATAGCACGCGGCAGAATGGAAGGTGTCGGACACCTCACACGCGAACAGGCTATCTCTATCGGAGCTACCGGTCCCGTAGGACGTGCCTCGGGTTGGCAGTGCGACGTACGAAAGATAGAGCCTTATGCTGCTTACGACAAAGCCGAGTTTACCGCAGTTCTACGCGAGGGAGGTATGACTTTCGACAGATATTATATCCGTCTCGACGAGATAGAAGAGTCGCTCAAGATAATAGAACAACTCGTAGACAATATACCGGAAGGTCCTTTCTGTGCCAAACCCAAGCCGATGATAAAACTCCCCGAAGGCGAATACACACAACGTGTAGAGAATGCTCGCGGCGACTTCTCGGTTTATATCAATTCGAGAGGCGATAAGTTCCCGTACAGGGTGAAATTCCGCAGCCCGTCGCTGGTATTGGTCAATGTGCTCAAACATATTGCTCCGGGCAATAAGATTGCAGACCTCATAATGCTCGGAGGCTCGTTGGACTATGTTATCCCGTGTATCGACAGATAACCGCTATTATGTAATTTGGTAAATAAAAAGAAGATAAAATAAAGAGAATATTATGTTTCATTTCGAAGTAGTTGCCGATTGGATAGATACCTTGCTGATGTCGAATATGCCTCAATGGCTGGCTTTGGCGATAGAGTTCGTATTGATAGGGATATTGATACTTTCGTTGTATGCTGTTTTGGCATTGATTTTGATATTGGCAGAACGTAAGATTTGTGCCTATTTCCAGTGCCGTCTCGGTCCCAACAGGGTCGGAGCGTGGGGAATATTGCAGCCTATCGCCGATATGGTTAAGATTTTGCTCAAAGAGATTATATCGCTCAATAAGGCAGACAATAGGCTTTTCCGTCTGGCAAGTTTTATGGTTATTATAGCGTCGCTACTTACCTTCGGGGCTATCCCGTTCGACAAGGGACTGCACGCAATAGACTTCAACATAGGCGTCTTCTATCTCTTGGCGGTGTCGTCTATCGGCGTGGTGGGTATTATGCTTGCCGGCTGGTCGTCGAACAGTAAATATACGATGATAGGAGCTATGCGTTCGGGGGCTCAGCTTATAAGCTATGAGCTTTCGTGTGCTCTGTCGCTGATGACGATAGTGATGCTCTCGGGTACGATGCAGTTGTCGCAGATAGTGGAGCAACAAGCCGGTGCTTGGTTCATCTTCAAAGGCGGCGTCCCTGCTTTCATAGCCTTTGTGATATATCTGATAGCAGGACACGCCGAGACCAACCGCGGTCCGTTCGACTTGCCCGAGGCAGAGTCGGAGCTGACGGCAGGCTACCATACCGAGTATTCGGGTATCACTTTCGGCTTTTTCTATCTGGCAGAGTATATGAATATGTTTATAATCGCTGCCGTAGCCGCAACGATGTTCCTCGGAGGCTGGCAACCGCTGCATATACCGGGGCTCGACGGTTTCAATACCGTGATGGACTATATACCGCCTGTGGTGTGGTTTTTCGGTAAAACGTTCTTCTGTGTCTTCCTTGCTCTG
This sequence comes from Porphyromonadaceae bacterium, assembly GCA_905372135.1. Classification (GTDB taxonomy): domain Bacteria; phylum Bacteroidota; class Bacteroidia; order Bacteroidales; family Paludibacteraceae; genus F0058. The sequence continues at coordinate 15,617 of CAJPNS010000001.1, forward strand.
TGGGTTCGCTGGTCGTTCCCGCGTCTGAGAATCGACCAACTACTCAAGCTCGAGTGGAAGATATTGATGCCTATCGCTTTTGCCAACCTCATACTGATGGCACTTTGGATACTTGTATTTTGATTATTATCTGTATATAATTAATTGATATGGCAAAAAAAGTATCAATCTTATGTGTCGGTCTCTTTGTCTCGTTGATTGCTTGCGGGCAGTCCGACACATCTGCCTTTGATAAGCTTTATTCCGAATTTACGAGAATAGAAAGCATTTACAGAAATCACTACATTAATAAAGAATACGACAAAACGGTTATATCGTTGGAGGAAGTACTAAGTTTGATAAATAAAGTAAATCTTACTGACGAGGATAAAGCTACTTATGAACGTTTCATCGATATGATGAAATCGGATACTTACTACAATTTGTCCTGTTCTTATTCTTTGATGAATAAAAAGAAGCATGCTGTCGATGCCTTCGAAAATGCCGTTAAATTCGGATATAAAAACTATAGACATGCTCTGTCCGATAAGGATTTGGATAATATACGCAAGGATAAAAAATTCACCAAACTTTTGCAAAGTATAAAAGAGTTTGACAATCTGATAGTACTTCAAAAATCGAATGGGTATAAGAAAAAAGAAAATGACTCTTTGCCTTTATTTTCATACGAGTCTGAGAATAGCTGGAATTTGCAGAATGTTAGAGCGTTTTTTAATCTTGATTCCGTTGCGGGTAATGGAGATGAATTGTCGAAAATTATAAATATCTTAAACTTTATTCATAATTCTATCAGACACGACGGAGGTAATTTTGCACTATGTGAATTTGATGCCATTGATATATATAATTATCATAAATCTACGGGGAAAGGGGTTAATTGTAGACATTTGGCGATAGCTCTTAACGAAATGTATCTCTCTATGGGTATAAAATCTCGTTATGTTACTTGTATGCCCAAAGACCCTAACGATAACGATTGTCATGTTATAAATAGTGTCTATTCGCAACAGTTGAATAAATGGATATGGATAGACCCGAGTTTTAATGCTTATGTAAAAGATGAAAAAGGTAACTTCTTGGGAATAGCAGAGGTAAGAGATAGATTAATCAATAATCAGCCTCTCGTACTCAACGAAGATGCTAATCATAACAATGAGACTAAACAGACAAAAGAAGAATATCTCGAGAACTATATGGCAAAAAACTTATATTGGTTTTTGTGTATCGATGAAAGCAAGTTTAATCCGGAAAGTCGTTATAGAGAAACCTATGGCAAATACATTGCTCTTGTTCCCGAGGGGTTTGTATTGAATTTACCTAAAAATATCATAAAAGGACAATATATAACCAATGACCCCGATTACTTTTGGCAGCTACCTAAATAATAATTTCAGTTTCTCAAATAATAAAACATTGACAATAGGAGTAATAGCAGTATTGCTCCTATTTTATTTGTAATCATACAATCCAAAATTCTTGTTTATGGTATAAGCCTTAGTAACAAGTCTGTACGCATACCTAATTCTTAGCTTGTTACGACAGAAAACAGCAATAGCTCACAAAAAAAATAATCATTTGATTAAATTATTTGTTTTAATCGGAAATATTTTTATACCTTTGCAGTGTAGATATATTTTTCGAATCATAACGATATGGCAAAGCTAAAAACGAAAGAGGTTAAAGACATTTCGACGGAAGAAAAAATCAAGAACGCAGCTCGCATCGTCTTTCAAAGAAAAGGCTTTGCCGCCACGCGTACTCGTGATATTGCCGAGGAGGCAGGGATAAATCTCGCTTTGCTGAATTACTATTTTCGCAGCAAAGAGAAACTGTTTGATATAGTAATACTCGAGACGTTGTCGCATTTTTTACAGACGATGGTGAGTGTTTTTAATGACGAGAGCACCTCATTCGAGAAAAAAATCGAACTTATCGCAGAAAACTATATCAATTTTGGCATTGAATACCCTGATGCTCCGTTGTTTATTTTAGATGAAATTCACAAGCGCCACAACGAAATATCGTATAAGTCTCAAGTTAAACAGGTAATTGCAAACTCCGTTTTTGTTCGTCAGTTTCAAGAAAATGTGATGAATGGCAAAATCAAAGAGCCTAATCTGATGCACTTTATGATAAATTTAATGGGGTTGGCTCTTTACCCTGTCATTGCTCAATCTTTTATAACAAATATTGTAGGAGTAGATAATGCTCTGTTTGTTAAGTTAATGGAGGAACGTAAAAAGCTTATTCCTACGTGGGTAAAATCGATGTTCTTTTCGTCATAATTTTTTTACCCCATATTTAATCAAATGAATAAATCAAATCTATAAACCAAATGATTAATATCAAAAATACGCTATTGTTAAGTTGGCTCTTTGCCTCTGTGGGTTTGAGTGCCCAGACCTTGAAAATTGATGATTGCTATCGAATGGCAAGAGAAATTTTTCCACTTGTCAAGCAATATGAGTTGATAGAGAAGACCAAAGAATTTTCTATCGAAAATGCGCAAAAGGCATATTTGCCACAAATCGGCGTTTATGCTCAGGCAACCTATCAATCGGAAGTAACAAAAATACCGCTTGATTTTGAAGCGTTAAAGCCGATTTTGGGAAATAATGTACCCACTATTCCCGAAATAAGCAAAGACCAATACAAATTTTACGGCGATATATCTTATTCGCTTACCGGCTTGGTTACTAACAAAAATCAAAGCGATTTGGTTAAAGCAAACGCCGAGGTCGAAAAACAGAAATTGGAAGTCGAGCTGTACAAACTTCGTGAACGTATCAGTTCGCTTTTCTTTGGAATATTGCTTATCGACGAGCAGATAACGCAGACCGAGCTTGTAAAAAAGGACATTCAAAGCGGTATTGAACGTGCCGAAGTAGCCGTTAAAAACGGTGTGGCGTTGCGTAACACGGCAGATAATCTAAAAGCCGAATTACTCAAAATCAAACAGCGAGCAAACGAATTGCAAGCCACACGCAAAGGCTATGCCGATATGCTTTCGATGTTTATCGGACAAAAAATTGACGAACACACGGTTTTTGAGAAGCCGTTTTCGCCGACTATTTCAAGTGAAATCAACCGCCCCGAAATAGAGTTGTTCGCCTTGCAAAACAGAGCGTTTGATCTCCAAAATCGTTTGATTACAAACAAGAATTTACCTCGTTTGAGCCTGTTTTTGCAAGGCGGTTTCGGTAAACCCGCACTAAATATGTTTGGCGACAACTTCGACCCATATTATCTCACAGGCGTACGATTGAGTTGGAATTTGTCGGGACTTTATACCGCCAAAAACGAGCGAAAACAAGTTGCGACGAATCAGGCAGGCATAAAACTTCAGCAAGAGACATTTTTATTCAATACCAACCTTGCGTTAAGTCAGCAACGTGCCGAAATTTCGAAAATGCAGGAACTGATTACTGACGACAGCGAGATTATCAAGCTGCGAGAAAACGTTAAAAATGCCACACAAACACAGTTGGAAAACGGCACGGCAACCACCAACGATTATCTTATTGCCGTCAATGCCGAAGCCCAAGCAAGGCAAAATCTTATCTTGCATGAAATACAATTAATTATGTATCAATACAATGCAAAAACAACAACAGGAAATTAAATCAATAAAAATTAAAGCGATATGAATAATAAATCAATGGTAAAAAAAGCAAAATGGACGTTATTAATCGTAATTTACTTATTGTTCGTTGGTTGTAGTGGCAGTAAAAACGATTTCGAGGCTTCGGGGACATTCGAAGCCGAAGGGACAATCATCTCTGCCGAAGCCACAGGCGTAATTCGTCAGTTCGATGTGGAAGAGGGGCAAGAGCTTACCGCAGGTCAGATAATCGGCTATATCGACAGCACACAGTTGTATCTGAAAAAGCGACAGTTGGAGAGTCAGATACGAGCTTTGCAGGGTAGAAAACCCAATATTGCCGTACAACTTTCGGCATTGCAGGCACAACTGCAAACTGCCCAAACAGAGCGAACCCGCCTCGAAAAATTGGTTGCGGGCGATGCCGCGACTCGAAAGCAGTTGGACGATGTGAACGCACAAATAGAAGTGTTGAAAAAACAGATTAACGCTCAGCAGTCGTCGTTAAAAATATCAAGCGACGGCATCAGCGACGATGTGGCAACCTTGCAGGTTCAAATAGAGCAACTCGAAGACCAGCTTGCCAAACACCGCCTCACAGCTCCACAAAACGGAACGGTACTTGCCAAAATAGCCAAGGTAAACGAATTGACCACCGTCGGCAAACCGCTTTATAAAATTGCCGATTTGCAAAATATTACATTTCGGGCTTTCGTAACTTCGGCACAGCTTACACAGCTGAAAATAGGTCAGAATGTGCGAGTATTTGCCGATTTCGGCGAAAAAAAGAGACGAGAATACAAAGGGACAATATCGTGGATTTCCGACAAATCGGAATTTACACCCAAAACCATTCAAACGCAAGACGAAAGAGCAAACCTTGTTTATGCCGTAAAGATAACCGTAAAAAACGACGGCTATCTGAAAATTGGTATGTACGGGGAAGTGAATTTCAATTAAAAATAGAGTGGCAAAAAATGATAGTAGTACATAATATAAGCAAGCGATACCGCAAATTGCAGGCGTTGTCGGGAATCAGTTTGTCGGTCGGCAAAGGGGAAATATTCGGACTTATCGGTCCCGACGGTGCAGGTAAAACCACGCTTTTCCGCATTCTGACCACGCTTATCCTTGCCGATAGCGGCACAGCAACGCTTAATGGCTGGGATATCGTGCACGATTACTGTCGCATTCGCGAAAACGTAGGCTATATGCCAGGACGATTTTCGCTTTATCAAACGATGACGGTCGAGGAAAATCTTGATTTCTTTGCAACGCTCTTTCGCACCACCATTGCAGAAAATTATGACCTAATCAAAGATATATACAGCCAGATAGAACCGTTCAAAGACCGTATGGCAGGCAAACTTTCGGGAGGTATGAAACAGAAGCTTGCTCTTTCGTGTGCTTTAATACACCGTCCGCTTGTACTGTTCCTCGACGAGCCTACCACTGGCATCGACCCTGTGAGTCGTAAAGAGTTGTGGGCAATGTTGCAAAAACTGAAAAGCGAAGGAATTACTATTGTTGTTTCCACGCCCTATATGGACGAGGCGATGATGTGCGACCGTATTGCAATGATACAAAAAGGCTCGATTATGACCATCGATACGCCTCAGGGAATAATCGACAAAATGCCACAAAAGATTTTCGCAGTCAAAGCCGGCAATATGAGCTGTTTGTTAGCAGATTTGCGGAAGTTCGAAAGCACCGAGACCTGCCATACTTTTGGAGAATTTCACCACATAACCTTTCGGTACGATAACGAAAAGTTATGCGATGAAATGAAGTTTTATTTGCAGAAATTGGGATATAATGGAGTGGAAATCAAAGAAATCGAACCAACTATTGAGGATTGTTTTATGAATTTAACCGACTCTCGAATATGAAAAACGCAGTGATACAAGTAGAAAATCTAACCAAGCGTTTCGGCGACTTTACGGCAGTGGACAATATAAGTTTTGAGGTAGAAAAGGGAGAAATATTCGGTTTCCTCGGAGCCAATGGTGCGGGCAAAACTACCGCTATGCGTATGTTGTGCGGATTAAGTAATCCAACTTCGGGAGGCGGTACCGTTGCGGGTTTCGATATATCGCAGCAATCGGAAGAGGTGAAAAAACACATTGGATATATGAGCCAAAAATTCGCACTTTACGAAGACCTGAAAGTTTGGGAAAATATGCGGTTGTATGCAGGCATTTACGGAGTGCCACGCAAAAAAATATCCGAAATAATCGACAAAATGCTCGTTTCGTTGGATTTCGATAGCGAAAAAAATACACTTGTAAAAGAGTTGCCTCTCGGCTGGAAACAGAAATTGGCGTTTTCCGTCTCCATTATCCACCGCCCCGAAATTGTATTTTTGGACGAACCGACGGGAGGCGTTGACCCTGTCTCACGCCGTCAGTTTTGGGAACTGATTTACAAAGCAGCCTCCGACGGTATAACCGTATTTGTTACAACCCACTATATGGACGAAGCCGAGTATTGCAACCGTGTTTCTATTATGGTTGACGGACGAATCGACGCTCTTGACACGCCTGCAAATCTGAAACGGCAATTTGAGGCGGTTTCTATGGACGAAGTTTTTACAAAATTGGCAAGAGGAGCCAAAAGAGGCGATAACTAAAAAAAACGTTTTTACAATGAATAATTCCAAATCGAAACAACCGAAGGCGAGTTCGCAGTTTATCGCATTTTTCAAAAAAGAGTTCCGCTATATTTTTCGCGATACTTGGACAATGATTATCTTGCTTATATTGCCCATACTGATGCTTATCCTTTTTGGTTTAGGTATTAGTACCGAAATCAGAAATACCCGTGTAGCGGTATTCGACCCTTCGAGAGACGTGGCAACGCAGCAAATTGTCAATAGCCTATCCACAAGCGAGTATTTTATCATCGACCACTATCTTTCGGATATTTCGGAAGTGGAACAAATCTTGAAAAAGGGGGACATCGGTATTATAGTGGTTTTTGAACCGAGATTCAATGAGAATCTCAATCGTGGCAACGCAACCGTTCAGCTGATTGCAGACGGCTCAGACCCCAACACCGCCTCAACGCTTGTCAATTATGCAACCGCAATCATCAACAGTAGCCCGATAGTCACAGGTAACGCCCCGACGCAAATCGGCACACCTCTGCCTCGCATACATTGCGAAATCAAACTGCTCTACAACCCCACTATGAAAGGCACGTACAATATTGTTCCGGGTGTCTTGGGAATAGTCTTGATGCTGATTTGTACACTGATGACTTCCGTTGCCATTGCCCGCGAAAAAGAGACCGGTTCGATGGAAGTACTTCTCGTTTCGCCCATAAAACCTATAACAATCATTATGTCCAAAACCACACCCTATCTCATCTTATCGCTATTTAATCTTATATCTTTATTGTTGCTTTCGGTTTTTGTACTCAAAGTACCGATTGTGGGGAGTCCGGTCTTACTGATAGGCTTATCTTTGGTTTTCATCTTCGTTTGTCTGTCGCTTGGAGTACTTATCTCTATTATTGCTCCGTCGCAGATTGTAGCACTGCTTGTTTCGGCTGTAATAGGGGTGATACTGACATTGATGTTGTCCGGAATGATTTTCCCGATTGAAAATCTGCCGCTTGTTTTACAATGGTTGGCACAGATAATCCCTGCCAAATGGTTTATAGAAGCCGCTCGAAATGTGATGATAAAAGGTGCGGGCATTGCAGCCATCGCCAAAGAATTGACCGTTTTGGGCGGAATGGCGCTGTTCCTCTTGGCATTAAGCGTAAAGAAATTTAATAAAAGAATTGAATAGCAACCTATTAAAGACAGTATGATTATGTTGCGATATTTATTGGAAAAAGAGTTTAAACAGTTTTTGAGAAATAGTTTTTTACCCAAAATGGTAATAGCATTGCCCTTTGTGGCGTTGGCGGTATTTCCATTGATAGCCAATATGGACGTAAAAAATATTTCGCTTGCCGTGGTCGATAACGACCTTAGCCAAATATCTCGACAAATGCAGGAGAAAATCGTTTCTTCGGGCAACTTCCATATCAGCGGCTATTTCGACAATACCGAAGCAGCGATGAAAAGCATCGAACGAGGCAGTTCAGACATTTTACTCGAAATACCCCAAAAGTTTCAGCAAAGTCTCCTCCGCGAAAATCGAGGCAACGTAATGATTTCTGCCAACACGGTCAATGTAATGAAGGGCGGTCTCGGTTCAGCATACCTCACAAACATTATTGCCGATTTCAATGGCGATTTGATTGCAAAGCAACTACCCGAAACAGCCAACGCCAAGCCTGCAATAGAGGTGCGTCCTCTTTTTCGCTTCAATCCCAATTTGAATTACAGGGCATTTATGATACCGGCACTCGTAGCGATGATGTTAATACTGATTTGCGGATTTTTGCCTACCCTCAATATCGTAAGCGAAAAAGAAAAAGGCACTATCGAACAAATGAACGTAACGCCTGTGAGCAAGCATACGTTAATCATCTCTAAACTTATTCCTTATTGGGTAGCAGGCTTTGTGGTTACCACACTCGGTATGTTGTCGGCATTTTTGTTTTACGGTATGTTGCCCAGAGGTTCAATTTTGCTGATATATCTTTTTGCTATGGTATTCATTTTGTGCATATCGGGGTTTGGGCTAATCGTTTCCAATCACGCCAATAATATTCAACAGGCAATTTTCATTATGTTCTTTTTCGTGGTAACGATGATATATTTGAGCGGACTTTTCACCCCTTTTCGGAATATGCCCGAATGGATGCAGTTGATAGGTAACGCCAGCCCACTGAAATACTTTATTCAGTCTTTGCGAATGATTTATCTCAAAGGTGCAACTTTTATGGATATGCAACGCCTTTTTTACTCGCTTTGTGCTTTGACACTGTTCTTTAATAGTTGGGCTATACTGAGCTATCGGAAAAAGAGTTGATGTTTTTTTGACGAGGGGTACATTACCAGAAAATATCATAAAAGGACAATATATAACCAATGACCTCAATTACTTCTGGCAGCTCCCTAAATAATAATTTCAATTTCTCAAATAATAAATAATTGACGATAGGAGCAATATTGCTATTACTCCTATCGTTTGTAATGTAGAGTTTTGTAAGTAAAATATCATGAAGAAGAAAGCAACTATTGTTTTGACAATAACCATATTCCTCGGCAGTCTTGCTAAGGCACAAACGACGAGCCATGTCAATTTGGAGTTGTGGGGCGTGTATAATTTCTTAGGAGTATCGCTCGACAGTCGTCTGGGCGAAGACTCACACTGGGGCGGCAGGATAGGGCTTGGCTACGGGTTCGGACGCAATAGCGGCAAAGGACGTGTCAGCACCTCATTGCTTGAGAATCTTAGAGATATAGATATGAATCATGTCATCTCCGTACCGCTTAATGTCTATTATCTCGTTGGTAAAAACGACCGTAACTTCTTGGAACTCGGAGCAGGCGTAACGCCATATTACGCTAATTTCAGCCGTAGAACATATAATGCTAAAGGCGATTCTACACCGGCTGCTCCCGCCAAATGGGAGGCGGGATATTTCGTTTTCGTCAGACCCACATACCGTTACGAAGGTGAGATGTTTACCCTAAGCATCGGTTTGGATATACCCATTAATACACCGGGTGCTCATTTTGTACAGCTACTCGGAATATATCCGCGACTATCGGTCGGGTATAAACTTTGATACGGATAAGTAAGTGCAACACTGCTTTGGGTGTATTTATTCCCAGTCTACTATAGTGTAATGTACGGAATAATTATTAGTTTTGTGTGTTTTATATTAAAGAATACTTAATCCCACTGTCGCACGGGTAAGTGAGGCTTTTGTTTGCTTATGGTAAAAAAAGTGTTTTGTGTGTTATCTATTGCTATCTTTACAAATGTTATAGCCGTAGCCGAGCCGACAATAAAGGTCGACGAGAGATTTGAGCTTACAAGTATAGCTTTCAGATTGGCTGGAGCAAGGGAGTTTACGTATGAATATTTGGAAGGGTATAACCAAAAAATAAATAGCTATTTTAAACCCTACCAAAGTCATAAGTTGATAGATTTTATAAAGCAAATAAGAGAAAGAAATGGTATTGGTTTTGATGCAGTTTCAAACATTACAAGCTATTTGGTAATCGATAACGGCAAAATTATTTTTCATAAAAATGCTAATCTAAATAAACTATTTATAGAAGATACTCGTTGGAATAGAGATGTTGCTGAAAAATTTGTATTCTTACTGAATGCTTTCTATAGAGATACGAAGTTCAATAGATTTTACCGGAGCAATCTATCTTTGTATGGATATATAGAAGCATCAATGATAAAAACGATGTGTGAGATAAAAGTATCTTGGTTTGAGAGTTTTTTTGGTGAAAAGCTACAAAATGCTAATGTGATTGTAAGTTTGGTCAATGGTGCGAGTAACTACTCGGCTACACTTCCTCTAAATGATGGTTCTGAAGTAATTAATGTGATTGTAGGTTGTACATCTACCGAGGAGCCTATGTTCGACGATAGCCATAAGAATGTGATAATACACGAATTTTGCCACCATTTTGTCAATCCTGTTGTTGATGAATATCTTGACCAATTGCTGCCTTATGCTCAAAAAGTTTATCCTCACGTAAAAAATATGCTGAATAAGTGGGCTTATACGAGTGATACAACTATGTTGTACGAGAATTTTGTGAGATTATCTACACATCTATATAAAAACTTAGAGGTTGATGACTATGATATGGTTAGTGATGAATTTAAAGGTTTTGTATGGATGAGAAATCAGAAAAAGTACTACAATTCTCAATCTTTTTGGGTGCAAAATTACTTTAAAGATTTTATGCCACAAATGGTTAGTTATTGGGAGTTTATGTCGGGAAATATAGAAAAGGAAATAAATGAGTTTCAGATGAGACATCCTCGAATTGTCTCAATATATCCGGCCAATAATTCTATAGTGGACTCAAAGACAGACGAAATAGTAGTAACTTTTTCACATCCTATGCGTAAAGAGGTTTCCAGCGTACGTTCCAATCCACAAGATACGACACTATTGTTTCCTAATACAATGGGCAGACATTGGAGAGATGATTTTACTTTTGTAATACCTGTTAAGTTGGATAAGGGTAAAAGCTACGGAATACTTCTAACAGATGATTTTTTTGAATCATCTCTTTTCTATAAATTACAAGAAAGTTATTACTTGAAATTCTCAACAAAATAATAATCTTTTCATAGAACACATTTTTATTATAAATCGAAGATGTGTCATTATTTCCAATAGTTTTATGTGATAAATTGCTATTGTAAGTCGTTGTGATACAAAGAAAAATCATAGTTTATACTTGACTTTACTTGAAAACCTCATATATAATCCATTAAAATTATATTTAACCCCAAATGTAGTTGATATGAAAAAGGTATTTTTGTCTGTCTGCTTGTTACTAAGCTCATTTATCGCTTCTGCACAAACAACGATCTACGTGAAACCCGTTGTAGACGAACGTATGGAATTGATGGGAATTATATTCCGATATGTGGAGCTACCACACTATATGAATAATAGTATATCGACCTACTACAATGAAATAGATAAATATTTTGCTAAATACAAGGATCATCCTGTAATACAAATGTCTGAGCGATTGGTACCATTTGGAGTCGGTTTCGATCCCGTAGCAGACCTTGCTATTTCGTTAGAGATAAAAAAGAATAAAATTGTTTTCAGTGATAAGGTAGATATCAATTACTTAGACGACCGATGGCCAAGAGATAGTATCTCTAAGTACTTGGTATTGTTGAATGATTTCTATAGAAAGACAAAATTTCACAAGTTTTTCGAAAAGACCTCAAACTTCAGACAGGCAGCTGAAGAAAGCTTCCAAAAAGAGATTGTAAACGTAATTGATTTTGATTGGTTTGGAAAGTTTTTTAGATACCAACCCAAACATAAATTTCGTATAATAATAAGTCTTACATCTACTCTAAATTATGGACCGACTGTAGTTTATAAGGATGGAAGTGAAGAGTATTATTCTATAATTGCGTGTATGCGGGTAGACACAAACGGTTTGCCTATGTATCAGGCTAACAGTCTTTTAGGAACTGAAGAAATTCTAATTCACGAACTTTGCCACTCGTTTTGCGATGAGCCTATTGACACGTATCTCGACCAACTGATGCCACAAGCAACTATTTTGTATGAACTTAATAGAGAAGAGTTATTGAAGCATTATTGTGGCACTCCAAGATCTCTTTTAGGCGAGCTCTTTGTAAGAGCAGCCGTATTTCAATACGAAAAAGATCATAATGTTTTTGAAGTTTTCAATGTTAGAGGTAATATCCGTGAAGGATATTTGGGGTTGTATCAACTTTTAGACTGTTTTGAAAAGTACGCAAATGATACGGGTTATAAAAAACTTACCGACTTTATGCCACAGATAATAAGCTACTTAAATTCGTTCGATTTTAAGAAAATATATAGAGAAGATATTCCCGAAATAAAATATGCCAACATAGAGAACGGTAGCGATAATGTCGATTGTAATCTTGATAGTATCGTGCTGTATTTCAATACAGAAATGTATAAATACGATAAAACTACCTTAGACATACGTTCTACACCTGGGTTAGAACTTGTACAAGCAGGCGTGTATACTAATAAAGTAACGGGTAAAAAGCAAGTTATAGGTAAAGACAAATGGAGTGAAGATGGTAAAGAGTGGACTTTTTATTTTAAAAAACTTCAACCCGATACCCAATATGAAATAAGATTTGGTGCTTGGTCGTTTACTGATAAAAAAGATAAGTATATACTCAAAGATGATTATATCTTAACCTTTAAAACGAAAAAGTAGTAGTCTATTGACCTGACTACTACTTTCTTGTTCATTACGATAAGATTGTTTATGCCTTGAGCCTTTGAGCCACTCAAATCTTCTTCAGTATTCGTTGGGCTGCGTCTGAGGCTGCAATCGCCCCGCCTGCCATCATTATTATGTCTTTGAGAACTAGTCTACCGGCACCCGACAGATAAGGGAAACCATATTGTGGGGTAGGGAAGTCGCCGCCAAGATTGGGCACATATACTTCGGGTGTAGTTATTAGAAAAGATAGCGTGACTATCGACATACCAAAGGTAAGCAGTCCCCCTACCAATCCGATTTTAGGCGACCATATACCGAGCAATGTAAGAAGACCGATGATTACTATAAACGTACCGAGTCCGTACGAAAAGTAATATGTTCCATTCGATTTGTGCCAATCGACATTTTTCTGTACAGTCTTACCCTCCGGATTTTTATAGAGAGTGTACTCTGCCACAGTTTTACCGTTGGCATCTATAGCCGTTTTGCCCGTATTGTTGTAGAAAAAGTTCATAAAAGGACTATTTATGACGAAAGGAACTATTCCGTCGGCTTCGTACTGGAAGGCTTTAAGACCTCCAATCCAAGCCATTACTATAAATATTGCAATCCTTATAAAATTGATAAAATGCTTCTGCCCTGAGGCGATAATCTTTATTACTTCTATTACCTTATTCATATTGATTTATTTTAAAAATTAGAATACAAAGGTAATGCAAATAAAGCATAGAGGGTGGCTATGGTTGTTTATCGCGTTATTGATAGTATCTATATCGCAGCTTTATATCTTTACTGCCTTCGCTTTTCCGCTCATTGTAGATATGTGTAAACGAATGATTTCTGTGCGTGAAAACGACTTCTCGGCATAAGTCATTCCCATATCTATATCGTTTGGAGAGTATTTTTGTAGTAGTAGGTGCAGGGCGTTCATTCTTTCTTCGGAAGTTAGCCCTATAGAGGCTGTACAATCTATAACAATACTTTCGTATTCGGTAGTGAATTTCGACGATAATACGTTGGTTTTACCTACCACACAGAACGATACACGAGGCTGTTTGGCTATACAACGCAATTTGTGCCCTTGAGGAGCACAGTGGAGGTATATATAATCGCCTCTATCCCAGACGAAACTTATCGGAATACCATAAGCTCCTTCGTTTTCGTCGTTTACCATCGACAAAATGCCGTATTCTCCTTCTTCGAGCAATTGGAGTGCCCTCTCTTCGCTCAGCAATCGGTCTCTACGCCGTACATTTTCATTAGAATAAATCATAACTTTTTTTGATGGCAAAGTTAGATAAAAAACATCTAAACGAGAGAATAAACGTGATTTTGGGGTAAGAAATTCATTACAAAAACATTATCTTTGCCGAAAAAGATACGATTATGGCAAGTTTTACCGAAAGAGTAGTGAAGTGCCCTAAGTGTGGCAAAGAGTTTGTTTGTAAGCATAGTACAGAGTGTTTCTGTACGAAATATCGTCTCTCTGCAGAAGTCTCTGCCGAGCTCCGACAGCTATATTCCGATTGTTTGTGCGAAAATTGTTTGCGCGAATATGCTTCGAAATGAGGTGTTTAGCATCGGGTGGATGCTGTTTGTAATGTGGGGAAACTAAAAAAAGCGGTTGGCTCTTACAAGGAAACCATATCGCTTTTGTTGTTGTTATCCCACGGTAGATTGGGATTTTTTCGGCGTTGTGTCCTCGCAGGGACTCGAACCCTGGACCCACTGATTAAGAGTCAGTTGCTCTACCAACTGAGCTACGAAGACAATATCCATAAAAAATGGAGTGCAAAAGTACTACTTTTTTCTCAATAACGAAAGACTTTATTCTATTTTATCGAAATATAAATTACGAGGAAATAATTTAAATCGTTTCTAATCAGTGTCTTGAACTTGTTTTTTTATTGGGTTGGGAGAATGATATTTGTCGCAGTGTTATTTTTTTGTACTTTTGAACTTTAAAATAATAGTACATCGTCGAATATTACCGCTAATACTCATTATATTATGAATGATGCAATAAAAATATTAGATAAGACATTCAAGAAATCGATTCCTGAAGAAACTATCATATCGTCGATAGATAAGATTGCCGAAAAGATTAATACCGATCTTAGAGACGATAACCCGTTGTTTATATCGATATTAAATGGTTCGTTTATGTTTGCTTCCGACCTTATGAAGCGTATCGACTTCCCTTGCGAAATATCGTTTGTAAAGATAGCCTCATATCACGGTACATCTTCGTCGGGAGAGATGCTCGAACTTATAGGTCTGAAAGAGAATCTAAAAGGCAGAACGATAGTGGTGGTCGAAGATTTGGTAGATTCTGGGCAAACTATGTCGAAAGTGCTTGAGATAGTGCAAAATAGAGGTGCAGGAAAAATACGCATCGCCACACTGTTTTTCAAACCCGGAGCCATACAACACAATATTTCGCTCGACTATGTGGCTATGGAGATTCCCAATGACTTTATAGTGGGATATGGTCTTGATTACGACGGATATGGACGTAATCTAAGAGATATTTATACTGTTGTCGAATAAAAAACTGATATCCAATGAAAAAGCCTGTAAAAATCACACTCGTATCACTTGGTTCGGTTTTAGCTGTATTGTTGATAGCTATCATTATAGCTGTCTGGTTTGTATTTACACCACAACGACTTACTCCAATTGTAAGAGATATCTTACAGAAAAATATTCGTTGCCAATCGCAGCTCGACGAAGTAGAACTTACATTTTTTTCTACCTTCCCGAATTTCAATATAAAGATAAACCAATTTACATTAACCAATCATATACAAGGCTCTAAGTCAGATACTTTGCTACATATCAATTGCCTTAAAGGTGAGGTTAATCCGATAAAGTATTTGTTCGATAATGAGTTGATAATAAATAGTATATCTCTTGAAAAAGGTTTTGTAAACCTATATACCGATAGTACGGGTAGAAGTAATTTCGATGTTTTCGCTACAGATAGTACCCAAAAGGATACGACTGAGTTCAAAATGCCTTTCGATTTTCTCGAATTACACAAAATGAGCCTTGCCGATGTTCATATCGATTATTGCGATAAGCAATCGGGTATAAACACTCAGATAAACAACTTGGGTCTGTCGCTCGTAGCTACTATAAATCAATCGAATGGCGATATAAATCTAAACGCCGATGCTCAAGGGATAGCCTTCGAAATGGACGATTCCACTCGGTTGGAAACCTCAATGGAGGCGCTGTCTTTCAATCTTAAAGGCAACAAAAACAATAATAAAATCAATGGTAATGTACGATTGGGCATATCGGCTCTCGATGTGTTTTATGGCAATAGTACGTTTGTAGCAAAACAAAATTTATCGGTCGACCTCCCGTTGGATATTGATATTAAGGATTTTATATTGAATCTTGGTAAGGGCGGTTTTATAGAATTTGCAGATCAGAAAATCGCTCTATCGGGATGGCTCAGCAAGCAGAAGCAGGCTATCGATATGGATGTGAAAATAGGAACTGATATGCTGCAAATGCAAGATATTATGGCTCTTATGCCCGACAATATCAAAAAGAATTTTAGTAAAATGACCTTCGACGGTCGATTCGACCTCGCTGCCAGAGTCAAAGGCAAGATGCACGGCGATACTATCCCTAAAATATTGGCTGACATTAATATAGAAAATGCCAAATATTCTCAGAAGGGGCTGCCTTGGGCATTTCGTAATATCAACGGTCAGCTACAGGCAACGATAGACGATAAGGTATCGGACCTTAAAATCAATCGGTTGAAGCTTAGTTTCGGTAAATCGTCGGTGGTAGCAAACGGTTCGATAAACGACCTTACCGGACGACAAATGTGCTACATCGCTCTTAATGGTAACCTCGATTTCGATGATTTGAAATCGTACCTTCCGCAAGCTACTGTAATACAAGGCGATGCCGTAGCCAAGCTAAAAGGAGCGTTTACTCTGGACGATATCTCTGAGGTACGAATGAAAAAGATAAAACTAAACGGCAATATTGATGCTAAGAATTTAACAATCAGATACAACGATTCTACCGTGATAGAAGCACCAAGAGCCGATATAGCCGTATCGATTCCTTCGACTCGTAAAAATCCGAAGTTTAAAGAATTGATAGAAGTAGGTATCGACCGCCCTGCCCGACTCGATTTTGAGCAGATAGGAACGTTGAAAGCCCGAGTACATTCGCCTAAGATAAATCTCGGAATATCAGACGTTACCGATAGTCGCCAACCTATGTCGGTACGTTGCAGCTACAATATACCACTGCTTGATATAGAGAAAGATACTATCGTGGCAAAGGTAACCAATCCGCACGGTGATTTTTATATGGTGCCATCGAAACACAATAGTACGCTAAGTACATACATTATAGCTCTTGTGTCGTCGCAGCTCGATGTGGAATATGGTAAAGATGTGAAAGTTACATCCTCTAAGGTCGATTTGAATGGAAATATCACCTATGATAATACGCAGTCGAATGCTTTTTTACAGTTTCTTCCTTATTGTAATATGAAAATCAGCGATATAGGTGTAGAGACAAAAGAGCTGAAAGAGAAAGTACGTATGCCGATAGTAGATTTTTCGCTTACGCCCGACAATCTTACTGTAAACAAGAGCCGTTTTGTGCTTAGAAATTCCGACTTCAATCTGTCCGGTAAAGTGACCAATATCGATGATTATATGCGTAACGACGGTATGTTGAAAGCCGATTTGTCGTTCACATCGGATATGGTCAATATCAAAGAGTTGATGGATATTGTAAGTGGATTTGGAGCTAAAGATTCGGTTCAGAAAGAGGCACTTGCCGAAAAAGCAAAAGATGGCGACAAAGATCCGTTTATGGTTCCTTGGAATATCGATATGGTCTTGAATACCAATGTTTCGCACGGAAAGATATTTGAGACTGACATTTACGACTTGGGCGGAAAGCTTATGATCAAAGACGGTGTGCTTGTACTCGAACAGATGGGTTTCACTTGCGAGGCTGCCAAGATGCAGCTGACTTCCATATATCGCTCCGAACGGAAAAATCATCTATTTGTGGGGCTCGATTTTCATTTGCTTGATATAGAGGTGGATAAGCTGATAAAAATGATTCCGCAGATAGATACTATCGTTCCTATGTTGCGATATTTTTCGGGCAAGGGCGAGTTTCATATAGCAGCTGAGACATATCTAAAATCGAATTACGATATAAAATATTCTACCCTCAGAGGAGCTTCTGCCATTGAGGGAAAAAATCTCGTATTGCTCGATAACGAGACATTCGATAAAATGGCAAAAATGCTGTTGTTCAAGAAGAAAACCAAAAACGTAGTCGATTCGTTGTCGGTAGAATTGACTGTATTCCGCGATGAAGTGGAGTTGTATCCTTTCCTATTCTCTATGGACAACTATCAGGTTGTGTTACAGGGTGTTTACAATCTGTCGCAGAACTATAAAATAAAGGCCGAAACGATATCTCCGATAAAACTTGGAGTAGACCTTACTTCCAATAAAACAGGCGGATTGAGGCTATCGAAACTCAAGCTATTGAATTTGAAGTATGGTAATATGTTCAAACCCGAAAAACAAAACGCTACGCAAAGACAAATATTAGAGCTTAAGAAGATGATTTCGGATGCTCTCAAAGCTAATGTAAAGAAACAGTAAATATCGAAACTTATATAATATCAATTACTTATGTTGAAAATAGCGGTATCGGATGAGTTGCAGATTTCTAAGGATATAGAGACTCATCTGTCTCATAGCGGCTTAAGCATCGACTTCAGAGATAGATCAAAATCTATTTTTTATTCCGACAGATTTCCGTCGGAGATAAGGTATCTTGATAATAATCACGTGTTTATCTCTATGGCAAATGGGTTGTACGATTTGGCTATTGTGAACGACCTCTCTTTGTGTGAGCAAGAAAAAGACTACGAGAAGTTGTATGTTTTCGAGGAGGCTTCGTCGAGTTTATGTTTCTTTTTTGCTAATGGAGTGAAATACAAAGATGTATTGTCGCTATCAAACAAACGTATTGCAACCAATGTTCCCGAAACGGTAAAACGATATTGTAAGTCGAAACGTATTAGAGGGACTACAATTATATTCGATAAAACACCTCAAAATGCTGTCGAGCTGGGTATTGCAGATTGTTTTGTAGATCTTGCCAAAAATACGGATTCTAAGCAATACTATATGGCAGAGGTTATTATGGAGACACATTTGGTATTGATAGCGAGCCCCAAAATCAGCCTTGAGAAGCGCCATATATTTGTGGATGAATTGATTTATCGTTTACAAGCTGTACAAAATGCACGTAATAAGATAAAAGTCGAAATCTTGTGCAGTATGGAAAATAAAAACAAACTTGTAGCCGAAATACGCAAGATAGACGAAAATATAATCGTACTCTCATCGTACGACCAACAAAAAGTTAGCATTCAGGCTGTTATGGATGAAAAACAATTGTGGGATATCACTCACTACCTCAAAGAGATAAAAGCCGAAAAAATAATAGTTTACGATATTACCAAGATGATAATCTAAGCTATTGATTGATAGCTAATACCATACCGCCAAACGCCTCTACGTCTACACTCATCGCCCGATGTGGACTTAATACCAACTTCATACTTACGCCGGTCAGCAGGTCGGTAGCTTCGGTATTGTCTTGCGGGGTTATATGTAAAAAATCGAAAGCGTGTTGTGGGATAATTATTTGCAGATGTTGTTCGGTATCGGCGAAGTTGGCCACTATCAATAGCAGCTCTTCGTCGCATTTACGCAAGAAAGCAAAGCACCTCTCGGAGTTGAAGTCGGGATTCTCGATATTGGCATACGTAAGGTCGTAAAAGAGCCCTTCGGATAGGGCTTTGGAGCTGTTGCAGAGCGTAAGCACACGTTTGTAGGTGTCTCTGAGAGCCTTCTCGTCGGCAGACATCAAGTCTGGTGAGTACTTGCCGCCGTTTATCCAGCGGCGGAGCGTATCGGGCTGATAGTAGTCGAAAATGGAGCTACGCCCGTCGACACCGCTGAACCCGCTATCGTCCATACCTCGCTCGCCAAGCTCCTGACCCGCATACAGCATAAACGGATTGGTGTTCATCATAGCCGATACTATGAGTGCAGGAATCGCCCTCATAGCCCGAGAAGCAAAAAAGTCCGACGCAATACGCTGTTCGTCGTGGTTTTCGAGAAAATTCACCATCTTATCGGCTATGTCTCCTACGTTTTGCCAGCAGTACATTATGTTTTTCGCAGGTAAGTCATTACAAATCACCTCTCTGAGAGTATCGTAAAGTCCTACCTTATCGTACAGATAATCGAACCCGCCATAGTCGGCATACAGGCGGTATTGGCTTGGGTTGTATATCTCGGCAACGAATATCAGATGCGGATATTGCCGCTTCAGCTCACCGATAGCCCGATGCCAAAACTCCACAGGCACCATCTCTGCCATATCGCAGCGGAAACCGTCTACTCCCTTAGATGCCCAGAATAGCAGAATATCAATCATTTTCGGCCAAGTATCGGGCACCAGGTCGAAATGCTCGCTACCGTCGGCGTAGTCGATTCCGTAGTTGAGTTTGACGGTATCGTACCAGTCGTTACGCGACGGAGAGGGCGAAAAACAATCGTTGCCAGTCGCTTTGGCAGGATATTCATAGTAATCGATCAGTGTGAACTGCGGGGCAAATCGCTCGGAGGGGAAGTAGTAAAAGTTATTGTCTGCCGAGAAATGCACCGTTTGGTCGTCGTTATCGCCTAAGTCGCCGACACTCGGAGGCTTCGATACAGACCGATAGCAACGTGCGACGTGGTTTGGTACGAAGTCGATTATCGCCCGTAAACCGTTGTTGTGGATACGCTCTACGAGAGCCTCAAACTCCTGCATACGACCTGCGGGATTATCTGCCAAGTCGGCACTAACATTGTAGTAGTCTCTGACGGCGTAGGGCGACCCTGCCAAACCCTTCACTATATCGCGACTATCGCCCGCAATACCGAGTTTGGGGTACGGAGTAGTCGAAGCGTAATCTATCACTCCCGTGAGCCAGGTATGCGTACAGCCGAGCTTTTTTATCTCCTTCAAAGCTCTGTCGGAGAACGAACCGAATTTACCGCAACGGTTTTCGGCGATTGTTCCATTGGGGATATTTTCGCCCCGCTCGGTCGAGAAATGCCTGACAAATGCCTGATAAATAATTACTTTACCCATAATAATACAATTCTATGCGAAAGTACAACAAAATATTGGTTATTGGGGAAAAAAATGGTAATTTTGCACCCACATTTTTGTGGACAATCAATTAGATACAAGCATAAATATAGTATAATGTATTGGTTATAAGTATTGTGTCGAATTAGCCACCTACTTTATAGGTAGTGTTGTAACATTTTTGACTTGCCTTTGTCTAATCTATTGTATTGCCACTCTTTACAAACAAAAAACTTATGTTGGGAAAAGTAAAAAAGCTAAAAAATACACTCTTCGAAAACTTGTCACCACTGCGTTTTGCACTGATAATGAGTTTTCTAAACTTGGTGCTGTTTCATTATCCGTTTTTCAAGTTTGTCTGCCAACACGCCGACTACAACGACCTCAACGGAACGTTAATTATCGTAAGTTTAGTGATTCTGGTCTTTGTAGCGAATGCCTTAGTATTCTATATTTTGTGCTACCTCTCGAAGTACGTAGGAAAAGCAATATTGGTCACATTCTTTATACTCAGCTCAATAGCATTGTACTTCATTATCACTTACAACGTGCAGATAGACGAGAGTATGATGGGTAATGTAGTGAATACCAACAAAGACGAGACTCTCAGCTTTTTCTCGTACAGATTGATACTTTATGTGCTGGTATTCGGCGTTTTACCAAGCATCTACATATTTAAAGCAAAGCTAATTGCAATCAAGAGAAAAAATTTCTTCACCACATTCGGTTTGATACTGTTGTCTATGTTCATAGTCTTGGGTATCAATGCAGGCAACTGGGTGTGGGTACATAGGTATTCCGAGCCGTTGGGTTCGTTGCTGCTGCCGTGGTCTTATACGGTCAATACGTCGCGTTTCTATATCCACAAACAGAAGCAGAACCGCAAGGAGATGCTGCTACCCGACGCAAAAATAAAAGACGACGACAAGTCGCTGATAGTGTTGGTGATAGGCGAATCTGCCCGCCGCAAAAACTTCTCACTCTACGGCTATACCAAAAACACCAACCCGCTACTTTCACAGACAAAAGGCATTCATATTTTCAACGCCAACTCGGCTGCTACCTACACCATTGCAGGCGTAAAAGCGATTCTGGAACACAAAAGCACAAGCAGGCTATACGAGTGTCTGCCCAACTATCTGTCGAGAACAGGTGTAGACGTCATTTGGCGAACCAACAACACGGGCGAACCGCCGACATTGAACGTGAAGAAGTTCCTTAAAGCAGACTCGCTCAGCAAGATGTGCGTAGGCGAGAACTGCGGCTACGACGAAGTACTCCTTGCCGGACTAAAAAAGCAAATATTGGAAAGCAAAAACAACAAAATATTGGTAGTACTCCACACAAGCACCAGCCACGGACCGGCATACAGCAAGAAATACCCGCCTCGGTTCGAGGTATTCCGCCCCGTGTGTACCAAAGTAGAGCTCAACAAATGTGCCAAAGACGAGCTATACAACGCCTACGACAATACTATCGTGTACACCGACTACATCTTACACGCGGTCATAGATACGCTCAAAGAGATAAAAGACTACAAAAGCACGATGATATTCATCTCCGACCACGGCGAATCGTTAGGCGAAAACAACCTATATATGCACGGCGTCGATATGAGTTTTGCCCCGAAAGAGCAGTACGAGATACCGTTTATCGTGTGGCTTTCGGACAATAACGACAGACGACTGAAACACCTCGGCACCCTGTCGCAAGGATATATCTTCCACAGCATTATGAACTACCTTTCGATAGAGAGCCCCATATACAACGAAGAGTTGAATATCTTCCGATGAGGTCTGTATATTAATAAAGATATAACTTTGCTGTAGCAGTATGGAGACAAGGAAAAATATCTATCCAATCGTACCGACCATACTTTTGTTGGTTGTCGCATTGCTACTGGTTTTCAAAGGATTATCGTTCGATTTTCTTACATATCGCTTGGAATCGCCCAATATGCACCGAGCGTTTCTGATATTTGGAGCCATAGCTTTGCCGTTGTTGTCGCTTCTTGTTTCCGACGGTGTCTTTCGGAACGAACCGCTGCACTCGAAGATATTGATGATAGGCATATCGTCGTTTGCCATATCGATGGTATTCAACTTGCACTTAATCTATATTTTTTCCATTGTTTTTTCTGTTTGCGTAGCTGTAAATCTATATTTCGAGCGAAAGGTATATCGACATACAATATTTCATTTGTTAATACTTATATATTTTGTTGTCAACACTATAAGTCTATTGTGGACAAATAATTTTGTGTCGGGAACGAAGTTTATCAAAAAAGACTTATCGATGCTCTATGTACCGCTACTTTTTTGTCTGTTTAGTCTACGCCAAGAGCAGATTAAAACTATTTTGGTAGTAGTGGGGCGGTGGTTTATGTTTTTTGCCTTTTTATCGGTCTGTGCGTGGATACTGCAGAGTAGAGTATTGGGCATATCACTCCTCGAATCGTTCAGTACTACCAAACACTTCTTGGTCGATAGTTATTCGCCTTTTGTATTGATTTTTTCTTGGTCTAATTTCGACCATCCAACCTATATCTGTATCTGCCTTATACTTGGTCTGTCTGTATTATGGTACTATGTAGGTAAAAAGATTGTAGCTGTATGGGAATTGATTTTCGGTATCGCTATCGTGCTATTTCTTTCTGTTATAACGCAATCGAGGTTTATGCTGCTTTCTTGGAGTATTGTAAATATAATATTCATCTTGTACTACCTCAGACGAAGTAGAAAAAAGGCGATAGTATTTATTTGTGTATTAGTTGCTTGTGTTTCGTTGTCGGTATATTTTAATCCTAATTCGGCTAAGAGTCTGTTTTTGGACGATGTAAGAGATATGCATTATAGTGTAGCGTTTGAGTCGATTGGCGAAAATACTTTGCTTGGTACCGGTATCGGTGGTATGACTAAATATATAAATAAAGACAATCCCTTATATGCTCAGATAAAAGATAGCTGGGATGGACATTACCATCCTCACAACCAAGTGATTGGTGATTTTATGCAGACGGGTGTTTTGGGGCTTTTGTCTATTGTCGTGCTAATAATATATATGCTCTATTCGTCTATCAAACAGCGCAATATATTGTTTTTTAGTTTTGTATTGATATACATATTGTTGATGTCGATAGAGATGCCTCTAATGGTAGACCAAGGATTATATTGTTTTGTGTTTTTTATGAGTTTATTTACTGCACGCAGATATCTGAACAAAAACGATTTATGCTATTGTAAACATAGAAAATAGCAATAATATTTCTTCCGTGTCGGTCGTAATTTAGGGTTACAAAAAAATTATTTTTCGTATGCTCCAATGTCAGGTTTGTTGTCTTTTAAGCGGTCTTTTCCCAACAAATCGGTCGGATAATGTTGTGATACAGTCATATTGGCTTTGTCGCGTGCGGCAGACTGCTCCGATAGCCGAAAGTCGAAGTAACCGCTCTCTTTGATATTGTCGAAGTCGGGGGTCGTCTGCACGAATATATCGTTGCCTTCGGCTCGGGTCAATGTAATTTCGTGCAACTGAGGATACGACAACTTTTCGGCTTTTATCAAACAGTTACTTATGAATACATTGAAAGGTATTCCCAGGGTGGTGTCTTGTAACGATAGTTCGTTGTGCAGATTACCTGTGATTATACAATTTTCTATTACACAGCTGTTTATCGGAAAAGCTGCTACGGCACCATTTTTTTTCGTAAAACTCACGATATCCACAGCCGGTCGGCTTGTATTACCTCCTGCAAACACACTCGGCATATAGTTGGCAATGGTGGAGTGTATCATTTTCAGGCTGCCGCCCAACTGCAATATTGCCGATTTACCGCAATTGGATACTTCGGAATTGATGACCGATAGGTCTCCGAACTGCGACAAAATGCCATAAGCTCCCATACAATGTACTATGGAGCCGTCTACGTCGAGCTTGATGGGGATAGTACTGCTGCCGTACAACAATACTCCTATGTTCCCTCCTGTTATCGTGGTGTTCTTCAAACGGTTATTCCCCGTTTCGCTAAAAAAGTATATACCGCCCCACTGCGAAGGCAGATATGAGTAAGGGATATTGGTATAAGCCCAGTCGAACCTATCGCCTCTGATAGAGATACGTTTGTCGGTAGTGCCGTTGGCAACGAGGTTGCCCTCGACGACGATAGTCGTATTGTCGAGCGATATGTTGCGAATACCCGTTTTGAGTATCATCTTATTGCCCCTGTTGATAAATATCTTGGTACCGGCTTGCAGTGTAAGGGTTTTCCCCTTGGGTATATGCAAGTATCCGAAGATAAGATATGGTTTATCGGCAGAGAATGTTTCATCTGCTGCCAGCGAATAATTCCTGAGTACGACTACGTCTTGCCCGTATGCTTCGAGTATAACCTTTTGTGTCTGCCCGTTGAGGCTGAATAACAGATTGTCCGTTACGTGTACGGGAGTGCTTTGCATATTAGCCTGAGGTGTAATCTCCACGAAAACAAATATGCTGTCGTTTGCGGGTATTTCTATGTTTTCCAACGTTTGGGTCTGTCCCGATGGGTATCCGTCAGCATTGAATCGGAATACCGAACTGTTGCCTCCTTCGAGCCACAATTTATTGATTTTTATTGCTTTATTGTGTCTGTTGTAGACCCTCAGTTCGAGCGTGATAGACGATATTGTCGAAAAAACGGTATCGAATCTCACCGTATCTGCCGAGAACTCCAATTTGTGGTTCGGATTTGTAGTGAAAGGATCTCGTTCACAAGACAGTAAACCAATCCCTACTACCAACCCGAAACAAATTTTTACCAAAAGTTGTTTGGACGCCATATTTTATTTCACCTCATAAAACTTTCGAGTTCGGCGACGCTCTTCTGCAGCGGCTTGCCGAGAACACGACATCCGTTGTCGGTAATAACGATGTCGTCTTCGATACGTATTCCGCCAAAGTCGTAATAATCTGCAAGTTTGGTGTAGTTGATGAAATCGGTAAATTTACCCTCAGCCTTCCATTGTTCTATCAGTCTGGGTATGAAATATATACCCGGTTCTACGGTAAGCACATTACCTACTTTTGTGTATTTGCCGAAGCGTAGAGAGCGATGTCCGAATATATTGCTACGCTGTACTTTATCGTCGTATCCTACAAAATTTTCACCCAAACCTTCCATATCGTGTACGTCCATTCCGAGGGCGTGTCCGAGTCCGTGCGGCATAAACAGCGACGTAGCTCCTGCTCGCACAGCATCTTCGGCGTTACCTTTCATTAAGCCTACTGCCGAGAGTCCCTCTGCCAACACCTTACAGGCGTGGAAGTGAACGTCTTGCCACTTGATATTGGGCTTTGCCATAGCTATACACTCCATATTTGCTTTGAGAACAGTCTCGTATATATCTTTCTGTTTTTGAGTGAATTTGCCGGATACGGGTATAGTTCTCGTGTAGTCGGAGCAATAGCCGCTTTCGGACTCTGCCCCCATATCTACGAGCAACAGTCTGCCGTCGGTCAGTGTTTTGTCGTGGAATGGATTATGCAGTGTCTGACCATCTTGCGATAAAATTATGGGGAATGATACTCCTGTACCGTACGATAGCGATACGCCCTCTGCCAGCCCTGCCAAATATTGTTCGGTAATGCCTGCTTTTGTATTTTTCATCACGGTCTGATGCATCAGTACGCCCGTGTCGCATATCTTGTCCATCTCTGCTATTTCGTCTGACGATTTTACCAGACGCAGCTCTATGACGGCTTTTATCAGACATTCGGAGACTTCCGTATTTATCTTGTTTACCTGTTTATCGAGTAATTCTGCCATACGGATAATCATATCGTGGCGATAGACGGGCAGATAGTGTATCTTTCGCCCTTGTTTTCGGGCTTTTACCAGAAATTCGGACAGTTGCTCCGTTGTGTGTGAAGTGGCTACGCCACACTCTTTGGCATAGTCGCCGATTGTCGGCTGGTCGCCCATCCAGATAATGTCGTCCATTGTAAAGTCATCGCCCCATAGAGTCATTTCACCGCTTTCGAGGTCGATAGTTCCGAACAGACCGTCTCTGCATTTCGAGAAAAAATATCTGAAACTGCTGTCTTGGCGGTAACGGTAAACGTTCGACGGATAGTTCATAGGGGCTTCGTTGTTAGCGGGGAAAATGGCTATCCCGCTTGTGCCCGACATCAAGTTTTTCAGGGCATTTCGTCTTTCTACGAAGGTATTTACGT
The DNA here is from genome assembly GCA_905372135.1 of Porphyromonadaceae bacterium. GTDB lineage: Bacteria > Bacteroidota > Bacteroidia > Bacteroidales > Paludibacteraceae > F0058. Next base: position 42,511 of record CAJPNS010000001.1, read on the forward strand.
TGATCATATACTTTAAAATTTTTTGTTTTTGCAAATATACAACTTTTTCTTGCCATTCTTGTTGGTTATTTTACTACCACATTGAAAGCAGACTTTTTCGCTCATATTTTTAGATGGATATAATGATGTATAAAACAAAGTGTTACTCTTTTTTAGTCTCGTTTTTATCTACATATTAAGGTGTGTAAGTTTAGGCACAATTACAGAAATCAAAATTTATACCTAACTTTGCTCAAAAAATTGAGAAATCACAAACTTAGCTAATCTTGATACAAAACCAAAGACCGCAAAAGTCACTTTTATTGAATCTCCTTTTTCTCTTTTTTATAACTTTGCTTGTTGAATCTACAACTTTCCATTGAAAAAATATTTATTGATTGCATTTTGTTATTTTGCATTATATTTGCAATTTATTTTGGGCGCATTTAAGGCATGGAGAATGTAGAACATTGTATACATAAAAGATTTTTGGATTTTAAATATATAGTTAGATTATGTCTCGGCGGATAAAATATATAATATCAGAATTGAAAGATCAATACTTAATTGAAGATTCCCTACGTCCATGGATAATTGGCTTTAGTGGGGGGAAAGACTCTACTGTTTTACTTCAATTGGTTTGGTATGCATTAATGGATATTCCTGAAGATAGGAGAAGCCGACCTATTCATGTCGTTTGCAATGATACATTAGTTGAGAATCCTATTATTCAAGATTATGTTGATGATGTGTTAAAAAAGATAGCTGATTCTGCTGTAGAAAACGGCTTGCCTATTTTTGTTGAAAATACAATTCCACGATTGGAAGACACTTTCTGGGTTAACGTTATTGGACGTGGGTATCCTGTCCCCAACAACTCATTCCGTTGGTGTACTGATAAAATGAAGATTAAACCCACTTCAAGATTTATTATAGAGCAAGTTGCTGAAAATGGAGAGGCCATAATTTTAATAGGAACTAGAAGCTCAGAAAGCAGTACAAGAGCAAGGTCTATCAAAAAGCATGAAATCAGAGGAAAACGTCTGACAAAACATCCTCATCACCCTAATACATTTGTTTACTCTCCAATAAAGGATTTACTTCTTGAAGAAGTTTGGTATATCATTAATACGATGTCCTCTCCTTGGGGGGCAGATAATTCTAAGTTGTTTCAAATATATTTTGATGCAAGTGCTGATGATTATGAATGTCCAACTATGGTAACAGACAAAAGTCATAGCTCTTGTGGGCAAAGTAGATTTGGATGCTGGACTTGCACCGTTGTTAAAGAAGACAAATCTTTGACTGCACAAGTTGCGAAAGGTCAAACATGGCTACAACCGTTACTTTCTTTGCGGAAGAGTATGTTTGATGAGAGGAATATTTCAGACAATAGGCTTCCTACGCGAAGAAACGGGCAACCTGCCATAAATGATGAGGGAATGAATCAGGGAAATTATACTCCAGAATATCGTGCTAGGTTATTAAAACAACTATTGACGGCTCAGCGTGAAATGCAAGTTGAAAAACCCAATATTGAGTTAATAACCAATCAAGAATTAATTGCAATACAGGTAATCTGGCACAAAGATTTGATTTTTTCTAACCGAGTTTCAGAAATTTATAATAAGGTTTACGATAAGATATTGGACATGAAGAAAGATACAGAAAAAATCCAAAAAGAGATTGATTTGCTTAAGTCAGTTTGTGATGACAAACCATCGGATTTCGATTTAATTCAAGAGCTGTTAATAATGCAAAAGAATAAAGCGTTGCTCAACCGAAAACGTGGATTGAAAGATGACATGGAACGAGTTATAGAGAAATATTTAGATAAAGAGACAGCATAATGTATATTAAGGAAATACAACTGAATAATTTCAGGATATACAAAGGATTAAACAAAATCTCTTTACTTCCTTCCGACAATAAAAATATTATCGTTGTTAGCGGGAAAAATGGATATGGAAAAACTACTTTTCTTATGTCATTGGTTTGGTGTTTATATGGCAAACAAATGGAGAAAGTAGATGAATTATATGAAAAAGAGATTCGAGATAAGGGAAATTATACCAAATATATTGCCAATAGTCTTAATCGGAAAGCATCTGAAGAGGGAGAAACCGAGTTTTCTGTTTCGATCACATTCTCAGGGGTGAGAATTCCCGATATTACATGTAATGAGGTTACTATAAAACGCTCTTATAATGTAATATCAAGTACCTCAGATAAAGTTGAGGTTTTAATAGATGGACACTCGAATGAACTAGTTGATGACCTGACAAGAGAAAACCAGAAAGGAGAAGAAATTTTTATCCGTGACTTTATTCTCCCCATAGAAATTGCCAAGTTTTTCTTTTTTGATGCCGAGAAAATTGTTTCTTTAGCTGAGGTTAATTCTAATAGTCAACGGAGACAACTTAGTAAAGCCTATTCGGAAGTTCTTGGAATACAGAAATATGAAGACTTGAAGGCAATTCTCGAAGAAAAGCAAGATGAATATCGTCGTCGGTCAGCAAAACCGGAAGAGCAAGAGGAGTTGAACCAGCTCCATGCAGACATTGCCAATACAAATATTGAGATTGAGAGATACCAAGATCAGATTGATGAGCTTAAACATGAACGAAATCAAAAAGAAAAAGAGGCAGAAGATATTCAACGGAAGTTAATTCGTGAAGGAGATAAAATGACTTTGGAAGAATTAAATTCCTTGAAAGAAGAACAAGGAAAACTTGAACAACAAAAAAATGAAATTCAAGAAAAACTGAAAGATTTATTGGATATCATTCCCTTTGCTTTGGCTGGTGAAACATTAATCGGTATCTCTGAACAACTAGATAATGAACGAGATTTGTCTGAACAGAAATATCGTCAAGAAGATGTTAATGAAAAGATTGATCATATTCGACAAGATATCGAGACCGAACGTATTAAAACGCATTATGTAATAGATGTAAATATCAGGGATTTCTACGAAGCACAGATAAAGAAACTTGTGAAAAAGTATTTTTACTCCGACTTGAAAGAAATCCCCGAAAATCTAAGAATTTTACATGATTTCTCAAATATTGAGACAAATGAATTCAACCAGTTGGTAAATACCGTTAAACATAGTTTCAAAGATACTTTTTCACAAATGAATACAGAATATTCTTCTGTAAAAAACCAACTTGATTCCATTACGAGGAAAATTCGTGATGCGGAAAAAAGTGCAGAAGATGAATACATTGCAGTATTACGTGACACAAAGGAGCGGTTAGATAAACGTATTATATCTATTGAAAACGAAATCGAATCTATTGTTTTGAAAATTGGGGGATTAGGAAATCAAAACAAAACATATAAACAGCGTCAAGAAATTCTCCGAAAAAAAATAGATGAGTCTAGTGTTTACTCCGAAAAAGAACAGAAAACAAAGCAACTGATTAATCGTTTGCAAAACTTTATTAATCTGTTTAAGGAAGAGAAGAAGAAGTCATTAGAAGAGAAAATGCTTGTCTCTCTTGATACTCTTCTGCATAAGAAAAACTTCATCAAAAAGGTAGATGTGGATATCAGTATGTCTGGAGATGATATTGATATTGTGCTTTATAATGGAAATGGTAGAATCATAGATAAAAGTTCGTTGTCTATGGGAGAACGCCAAATGTACGCATCTGCTTTGTTAAGTTCCTTAGTGGATGAGTCAGAAATCGAATTTCCTGTTTTCATCGACAGTCCAATGCAGAAGTTTGATGAGGAGCACGCTGAAAATATTATTCGGCATTTTTACCCGAATGTTTCCAAGCAGGTAGTTATTTTCCCTCTTATAAACAAGGAGCTTACCACAAAAGAGTATAGTATTCTTCAGCCTAAAGTATGCAAAGCATTTTTGATAAAGAACACATCTACTGAGAGTTCTGAGTTTCATGAAACTACACCTGAACACTTTATAACTACTTACAACGATTTATACAATGCAAATTAATATAAGAACATCTGAAAAGAATCAGGACGTTGTACGGAGATTGACAACTAAGTTGCCCTATGGTACAAAGGAAAACGTTATTGCCAGAATTGCATTGGGTTATTCGTTGCAAACAGGAAAGAAGTTTCAAACTGTTGATTTTAATCTATATGATTCCAAAGGAAAAGAGTATAAGGATCATGTCTTATTTGATGCAAAATATCGAGACTTCTTTATCGCTTTGATTTGTCAGTATTACGGACTTTATAAGACAGACGATAATATACCTAAGTATATCAAACTTCATGTTGACCATGGTCTAGAGCTGATGGATACAATATTCCAAGATAATTATAATTATACGTTTTTTGATTTCTTGGTGGAGTATATCGAGAAAGGAACTTTAGCTTTAACGGATTTGAATGTTTCATTAGATGCTGTGCGAAATAACCAACAACATATAGAGAAGTCATTCTATGCTAATCCTATTAAAATTCAAGTCGGAAAGAGCTTGAATGATGATGAGCCATTATATCTAAATCTGAATGATACTAAACTATATAATAATTGTCATATCGCAGTGGCCGGAAATTCAGGGACTGGAAAAACCCAGTTTGCCTTAGAATTTTTATCACAAATTTATGAACAGTCGAATGGTCATGTCAATTTTATATACCTTGATTTTAAAGGGTTGAAATATGACGATGTAAAGCGAATGGAAAAGTTCTTTCAGGATACGAAAACGAAATTTGTCGATGTCCCACAAACTCCATTCCCCGTTAATCCATTAACTTTCATCGATAATATCAATGAGGTTAATAAAACGATGGGGATTGATAAATTCGTAGATATCGTTTGTAAATATTCAAGTCTTGGTATCAAGCAAAAAGGGAAATTGCGGGAAGCGGCATACAATACATTTATTGAGCAAAGGGGAGGTCTATATCCTACTTTAGAACAAATAAATGAACGCTTGCAAGATATTATTGGAGACAAGAAAGATACACTAACAGAGATAATGGATGAATTGAGCCGATATAAGATTTTTATTGACGATCCTAAGAATGAATCTAACTTCTTCAACTCAAATTTATACTTGTCCCTTTCCGGTGATCTGTCTAAGTCTGTACGTTTTACCTCTTTATTCCTAATCATCAATTATCTATATAATACATTTATGAATATGGATAATAGTCCTGTGGAAAATAATGTTAAAGCACTTCGATATGTGATTCTTATTGATGAAGCACATGTTCTCTTTAAGGAAAAGAAATATCAGGATATTCTGGAGAAATTGTTGAGAGAAATTCGTTCTAAAGGAGTTTCAGTTGTTCTGCTTTCGCAGGGTATTGATGAATACAATCAGCCCAATTTTGATTTTTCAAGTATGTGTGAAATTTCTTTCTTGCTTGACATCAAAGATAAAAACATAAAATCAATGGAAAAATTCCTTGGAATGTCTGGGGACGGAAGCAAGAAAATTGCTCGTAGTATGGAGAAAATTCAAACCGGACAAGTTATCAGTAATATTAAGGAATATGATAAAGGTGCTTTGTTTTGGATTAAACAATTTAAGGATAGATAATTATAATGGAATTGAACATTTTTCAAGAATACTGGGAGCAATTTAAAAAACCTTGGTGCATCGCATTTTCATTATATTTGGTATTTGTGATTGTAATATTAGGTGGGCTTGGGGTGATATTTTCCATTTTTTCTCCATTAGAAATTAATGATACTGTAGAATGTTTGAATATGAGACTGCATATGATTTCGAGTAACTTGTCTACATATTCAATTGCATTGTTAATACCTGCTGTAATATCAGTTTTGCTTTCTTTCTATAAACTTAAGAACAAAGTAAGTTCTATTCTTCTTTCGGTAATTAGTATCCTCTTAAGTGGTGCTCTTGTTTTTTTTAGCACAAACAAAGAGAGATATTCAATTTATGTTGCTATTTTTAGTTTTTTATTAGCTTTATTCTTTTGGGTAATAGCGAATCACGATAATGATTACTTAAACGATGCTGCATTTGAGAAAGTAATAAAAAATGATATGAAACAAAATCATAACAAAGATGGGAAATGGGATAATGCATAAAACGTTAATAAAAGGATTTCCTGTTCTTCAAAATGATCAGGAATTTATTATTGGCAAAATAAAAATAAATGACCTTCTTCGGTTTGCAAAATATACTGAACGTGTTATTATTGGTTATGATGAAGAGGAAAAACCAATTTATAATAAGCATGTACAGAGAAAAGTAGAGCAGTCCAGAGTAAATAAAATCGCCGACTATCTCATTAACGATAAAGAGGCCACATTTCCTACTAATATTGTCTTAGGGATACCTTTTGAGGCAATTCAGGAACAACAGAAAAAAGATGACATTATAGAGATTCATTTAATTGAAGACGTTTTTTATCAAGTTGAAAAATCCAAAGAGACTGGAGAAGATACTGATACTTATATTACAATTATCGATGGGCAGCATAGAGTTAGAGGAATTGAAATTGCAATAGAAAAGCTGACAAAAGAATTACAGATATTAAAAGAAAAAGGAGAAGAAGAAAATAATTTATATGTAATTAAGAAAGAAAAACTTAGTAGTTTATTAGAAATAGAATTGGTAGTATCTTATTTTGTTGATAAAAGTCTAGAATATCAAGCTATGATATTTTCGACAATTAATAGAACCCAAAAAAGAGTTTCTCAAGACTTAGTGTATAGTTTATTTGGACTCTCAACAGATGATACTCCTTACAAAACGGCTTTAGAGGTCGTTTTAGCCTTAAATGCTCATAAAAAATCACCTTTTTACAAAAGGATAAAATTGTATGGAGATAATTATAGAAAAGGGGAAAGCCCTCCTCTATCTCAGGCGACGATGATCAAAAATATTGTGGCTTTAATAAGTGAAACATTGAGAGAGTCAGAAAACGATAAATACAGAAAAAGGAAAGATTTAAAAAACAGAACTAACAATAAGTTTCTGCCTTTCAGAGATTTTTATGCAAATGATCAAGATGGTATGATTTCTGATTGTTTGTTTTTCTATTTTAACTCAATAAGAAAGTTGTACCCTCAATTTTGGAATTATGATGGTGTTTCTAAGCCACAAAACATATTGCAATCGACTGTGGGATTTGAGGCATTACTTTCATTAATGGTGGAGATACTACAAGAAGAAAGAATAGACTCATTTAAAAATGAAACATTTGACCCTTATTTAGGTCGTATTGGAAACATGGATTTTTCTGACACAACCAGATTTCCTATGTCAACTAAAGGTAAAAAAATATTAAGTCTGACATTGAGTCTTAAGGTATATCCCGACCAGATAAATGCACTCCAGAAAGAGAAAGATCGGCAAAAATTAATAAAAGAATTAGAGCTGGAATGATAATTATGAGAAATAATCGAACAACAATAATTGATGCTATAACTAAGGCATTAAAAGATAGTAATATCCCACTGCCAGTTAAAGTTATATTTGATAGAATAGTTGCAAATGATTACTATCAGTTTAAAGCGCAAGACCCATTGAATGTTGTCCGTGTTGAATTACGTCGTCATAGTCAAGGTATTGATTTTCCGACTGCATCAAAAAAGAAATATTTTCAAATTCTGAATGATGGAACATATTGTTTAATTGAACAATCCAATCTCTTTATCAAAGAGGATAAAAAGAGAAAGGTCATAGAGGAAGATGAGAAAAGATTAATAATGACACTTAAGGTAACTCATAGTGAGTACGTCAAATCATTTAAAATCCAGTTGTTAGAACAGCTAAAGGAAATTGACCCTGAAACCTTTGAAATTTTTTGTAGAAAGCTGCTTAAAGTATATGGATTTAAGGATTTGAAGGTAACTAAACCAAAAAAAGATGGCGGAATTGATGGATACGGGAAGCTTAAAGTTGGAGTTTCTTATTTAAATGTAGCAGTTCAATGTAAACGTTGGAAAAATTCAACTGTTGGACGGACAGAAATAGACAAATTTAGAGGGGCAATACAAGGTGATTTTGAACAAGGAATATTTATTACAACCTCAAAGTTCTCGAAAGAAGCTTTGAATGCAACGACAAAGAAAGGTGCCGTACCCATAATACTGATTGATGGCATGATGATAATTGAGATTATGATTGAGAAAAAATTTGGGATTGAAATAACTAACATGCCATTGTATATAAATGCTTTGGACATGGTATTAGAAGATTGATTGATCTTCTCTCTCCTGCCTCCCATACCTTCGTTTTTTCTTTTTCTTACGGTATGGGAAAGACAGCTCTTCTTTGGGATAATGCCCCGGCTCCGGGGAAAGCATGGAAAAACAATCCGCCAGTACCCCATTCGGATGTGTGGTAAATATCCGAAAGCCGGATAGAGCTGACCGTATTCTCCACTTGTTCTAGCTTACCACCGTATAACTTGTTGAAGACATTGGCGGAATACTCCTTGCCCAATCGGGAACCGTTCAATACGGTATGGGTGGTATGGTCGATAAAGGTTGCACCATAGATACGCCCCCTCGTCATTCCGTCGGAACAACACATCCATTCCTGTTGCCGTAGCTCCGCTCGAAACTCGTCCTCATTCCGACAGTTCGTTCCGCTTGGCTTCCGATACCACTTTTGGCGTATGCAACTTCAACCGTTGCTTTTTGATGCGTCTGGCAGATGTTGTTATCCGTTTTTCTAATTCATTATGCTATACTATTTTATCGGACAGCAATAATAAATAATAAAAAAACTTTCTGCTCAGAGTGTAATAAAAAAATGTAAGTCAAACGTTTGTAAGACTTACACTCTCGTTTGCGGTATGGACGGGACTCGAACCCGCGACCCCCTGCGTGACAGGCAGGTATTCTAACCAGCTGAACTACCACACCGTGTTGGTTTTCGGATGTGCAAAGGTAATACTTTTTTCTTAACTCGCAAAATATTTTTTTATTCCTCGCGAAAAAAATAATAAAGAGCCGTCCGAAGACAACTCTTTATTATTGTAAATAGATTTTTTACCTTGTCTTACACTAACTTATGTATTACGAGACCCGAACGGAGTTTAGGTTCGAACCAAGTAGTTTTCGGTGGCATAATGTTGTTTGTATCGGCTATATCGATTAGTTGCTGCATAGATACGGGATATAAAGCGAAAGCTACACGCATTTCGCCCGAATCCACACGTCTCTTTAGCTCGCCAAGTCCGCGGATACCGCCCACGAAATCGATACGTTTGTCGGTGCGTAGGTCTTTGATACCGAGTATCTCATCGAGTATCAGGTTCGACGACACTGTTACGTCGAGCACACCTATCGGGTCTTTGTCGTCGTAAGTGCCGGCTTTGGCGGTAAGCGAATACCAATTGCCGCTCAGATACATAGAGAAGTTGTGCAGCTTCGATGGTTTGTAAATGTCTTTACCTTTCAGCTCTACGTCGAAGTTTTTCTTTAGCTTTTCGATGAACTGGTCGTCTGTCAGACCGTTCAGGTCTTTGACTACACGGTTGTAGTCGATGATTGTAAGCTGGTCGTCGGGGAAGCATACAGCCATAAAATAGTTGTACTCTTCGTTGCCTTTGTGGGCGGGGTTCTGACGTCGTTTCTCGTCGCCTACCAGAGCGGCGGCAGCACTTCTGTGGTGTCCGTCGGCAATATAGAGCGAAGGTATTGTGGCAAAAATCTCGGTGATACGTTTGATTTTAGCCTCATCTTCTATCAACCAGAAGGTGTGTCCGAAGCCGTCGAGCGGTGCCACGAAGTCATATTCGGGTTTACCTTTCGTTACCTCTTTTACTATCGCATCGAGCTCATTATTATGTGGATAAGCGAAGAAAACGGGTTCTATGTTAGCATTGTTCACACGAACGTGTTTCATACGGTCTTCCTCTTTGTCTTTGCGGGTAAGCTCGTGTTTTTTGATTTTGCCTGTCATATAGTCGTCTACATACGCACATACAACGAGACCGTACTGAGTTTTACCGTTCATAGTCTGAGCATAAACGTAATAATTCTCTTTACCGTCTTGTACAAGCCAACCGTTTTTTTGGAACTTCTCGAAGTTTTCGGCAGCCTTACGGTACACTTTTTCGTCGTGTTCGTCGGTACCTACGGGGAAGTCTATTTCGGGCTTAATGATATGATACAGACTCATTTCATTGCCGGCAGCTTCGGCACGCGCTTCTTCCGAATTCAGTACGTCGTACGGACGCGATGCAATCTTTTCTACTAATTCTTTTTTGGGACGAATGCCCTTGAAAGGTTTGATAATAGCCATTGTCTTATTTTATTTTTTAATTTATATATTTGAAAATAAACGCACTATATAATCCGAAAATTTTCTTCAAAGTTAGTACTTTTTATCGAAAAAAGAAGAGTACGGTTTATATGTTTTTTTGTAAACGCTTAATATAGGTTCTTTGTCTTAGCCTTACTCCATCTTATCTATCGTAGAAACACCGAGAGTTATCTCCTCGAGGACATCGAGAAGTACCTTTACCGTCTCCAACGAGGTGAACATAGCCACGTTGTTTTCTACCGCACAGCGACGTATCTGGAAGCCGTCTTCGGTAGTCATATTCTTGTTAATATCAATAGTATTAATCACATAGCTGACGTGTCCTTGACGCAGCGAGTCGAATATCTCTTCGGAGCCTTCCGAAATTTTTCTCCTCTCCCTCGTCCTGATACCATTGTCTTTTAGGAACTTAGCCGTACCTTTTGTAGCTTCTATATTGAAGCCCATATCGTAGAAACGTTTCACGAGGGGAAGGGCTCGCTGCTTGTCGCAGTCGGCGATGGTAACGAGTATGGTACCGTAGTTTGCCACATTCATTCCCGACGAACGCAATGCTTTGTAGAGCGCACGCGTAAGCGATTTGTCGTACCCGATAGCCTCACCCGTCGATTTCATCTCGGGCGAAAGGTATGCGTCCATTCCACGTATCTTACTGAAAGAGAATGCAGGAGCCTTGACGAACCAGCTTTTTTTCTCTTCGTGATAGACTCGGTCGATGCCCTGTTCGGCAAGGCTGTGCCCGAGTTGTACGCGGGTAGCAATATCTGCCATATCCACTCCCGTCGCCTTGCTCAAGAACGGCACAGTGCGACTCGAACGCGGATTGACCTCTATGACGAATACATCGTCGTTCGTATCGGCTATGAACTGTATATTGAAAAGCCCTATGATACCTATCTCGAGCCCCAATCGTACAGAGTAGTCGATGATTTTATCCTTTACTTTCTGCGATACGGAGAACGTGGGGTATACCGAAATGCTATCACCCGAATGAATGCCCGTACGCTCCACGTGCTCCATTATACCGGGGATAAACACGTCGCGACCATCGCAGATGGCATCTACTTCGAGCTCTTTGCCCGAGATATATTTATCTACCAGAACAGGCTGATTGACATTGATTTCTACCGCCGTCTGCAGATATTTTTTGAGACTCTCCTCGTTGTTTACTATCTTCATAGCACGTCCGCCAAGCACGAAACTCGGACGAACGAGTACGGGATAACCAATATCTTGAGCTACCCGACAGCCGTCGGGTATGTTGGTAACAGCCAATCCTTTAGGTTGCGGGATACCGAGCGTATTCATAACCTTCTCGAAACTATCGCGGTTCTCGGCTCGGTCTATCGCCTCTACGTCGGTGCCGATTATCTTTACCCCGAGTTTGTGTAGCGGTTCGGCAAGATTTATGGCAGTCTGCCCGCCAAGTGTTACTATCACTCCGTCGGGCTTTTCGAGGTCGATTATATTCATTACGTCCTCGACTGTAAGCGGCTCGAAGTATAGTTTATCCGAAGTAGCATAGTCGGTAGAGACGGTTTCGGGATTATTGTTTATCACAATAGCCTCATAACCTGCCTGTTGTATAGTCCAAATAGCGTGTACGGTAGAGTAGTCGAACTCTATGCCCTGTCCTATGCGTATCGGTCCAGAGCCGAGTACTACTATTTTCTTTCTGGCAGATACGATAGACTCATTCTCCTGCTCGTAGGTAGAGTAAAAATAGGGTATATATGCCGAGAATTCGCTTGCACAGGTGTCTATCATCTTATAGACGGGCATAATGCCTTTTTCTTTTCGCAAGCGGAAAATATCCGCCTCGTCGTACGATTTGCCTCCTACCGACCAACACATAGCGATGTATTTGTCGCTGAATCCCATCTCTTTGGCTTGTATAAGAGTATCCTCGTCCATAGGATTTGCCTTTACGACAGCCTCGAACTCTACTATATTCTTTATCTTCTCGAGGAAAAACATATCTATCTTTGTGGCATTGTATATCATACCCAAGTCTACACCGTTGCGTATGAGCTGGGCTATGGCATAGAGGCGGTCGTCGGTCGCCTGACGTATGTAGTTTATCAGATAGTCGTTGTCTTTGTCATCGAATTTTTTATGCCAAATATGGCAAACACCCGTCTCCAAGCCACGTACGGCTTTAAGCAGGCTTTCGCCCATAGTCCTGCCAATAGACATCACTTCGCCCGTAGCTTTCATCTGAGTGCCGAGCGTGTTGGACGCCTCCGAGAATTTATCGAACGGGAAACGCGGTATCTTGGTAACGATATAGTCGAGAGCCGGTTCGAAACTTGCCGGAGTATTATCGAGGCGTATTTCGTCGAGAGTAAAGCCCACTGCTATCTTGGCACTGACACGTGCTATGGGATAACCGCTTGCTTTCGACGCCAAGGCCGAACTGCGGCTCACACGCGGATTGACCTCTATGAGATAATAGTTGAAACTCAGCGGGTCGAGAGCAAACTGTACGTTGCAGCCACCCTCTATTTTCAGGGCACGGATGATTTTCAATGCCGAGTCGCGAAGCAGCTGAAACTCTTTATTTGTCAATGTCTGCGATGGGCAAACAACCATCGAGTCGCCCGTATGGACGCCGACAGGGTCGATATTTTCCATATTACAGATAGCGATGGCGGTATCGTTTTTGTCACGAATCACTTCGTATTCAATCTCTTTGAAGCCTTTTATCGATTTTTCGACCAATACCTGATGTACAGGCGAGAGGGCGAGAGCATTACGCATCAACTCGCAAAACTCGGCTTCGTCTTCGGCAAAACCTCCTCCCGTGCCTCCAAGCGTAAACGCCGGACGCAGTACGACGGGATAACCGATTTCGGCTGCCGCAGCAAGCCCCTCTTCCATCGAATTGGCTATTTTAGAGGGTAATACCGGTTCGCCCAGACTCTTACAAAGTTCTTTGAAAAGTTCGCGGTCTTCTGCCATCTCGATACTCTGAAACGATGTACCAAGTATCTCCACGTCGCACTCTTCGAGGATACCTTTTTTGGCAAGTTGTACGGCGAGGTTGAGCCCCGTCTGCCCGCCAAGCCCGGGCACAATGGCATCGGGTCGCTCGAAACGAATGATTTTTGCCACATATTCCAAAGTCAGAGGCTCCATATAGACCTTGTCGGCTATGTGAGTATCGGTCATAATAGTAGCAGGGTTCGAGTTTGCCAATATCACTTCGTATCCCTCTTCTTTCAGAGCAAGACAAGCCTGCGTTCCCGCATAGTCGAACTCCGCCGCCTGCCCTATCACTATCGGTCCCGAGCCGATTACCATTACCTTTTTTATGTCTGTGCGTTTCATTATATATTGGTTATTTTGTCGTTTGCCGTCTGTAAAAAAAGAGTAACCGCTTTATCAATAAAAATGATTACCCTTTTTTGAAAAAACAATATTTACAGCAGTTTATACACTGCAACTGCCTATTTGTAAATACATATATTACTCTGCCGTATAACTTCATTTCGAGATGCAAAGATAATATTTAATTACGAATTACAAATTACGAATTACGTATAATCGTTTAATTGCACGGAAACGATTAAGTGAGGGCAAAAGCAAACTTGTCTGTATTTTATCGAAATGGCAACCGCTTTTTCATACATTCCCTATAGAGACAATGATACGTCGATATCAAAAAGGCTATTATCAGGCTATTGCCGACTCGCAAACCGTACCTATCGATTGCAGACCATTTATAGAATATACACTGAATATCATAGAGCAATCGCTACAAGACATATTAAAAAATGGTGGTTTAAATGGTGGTTTAAATGGTGGTTTAAATCTGTTGCAACAAGAGATAATCTCACTAATACTAGATAATCCGTATATAAAAACGTTCGATATAGCCCAAAAGCTTAAAAGACCTGTCCGCACTATAGAAAACAACCTCCGCATTCTTAGGGAAAAAGCTATCATCGGCAGACAAGGTAGTAAAAAAAGCGGCAGATGGATAGTAAATCAATCCTTATAAGGTAATTGTATGGGGACGAAAAAAAAAGGGACAAACACACAAGGTTCGCCCCTTCATTTTTACATTATTACATTCATACATTTACCTTTTTACCATCTTAGCTACCATACCATCGGCTCTGACGGTGTAGACTCCTGCGGGCAGATGCGAGACTTCTACCTTGTCGGTATCGGTGGCGTGGGCTACTTCGGTGCCGTACATATCGTATATACGTATGGTACGAGCCGTAGCCGAGAGGTATAGCACCTCTGCCACGGGGGTAGGGTAGAGAGTGAGCTGAGGCTCGGCAGCGGCTTCGGCTATATCGGTAGCGGAGCACTTATGCTTGCCCTTAGTAGGGGGTATATCGGTATCGCCGTCGTCGTACTGCACCATCCAGTTTTTGTCGATAGCATTCTGTGCATTGGAGGCAAGGACGGTGTCGTTGTACGACGACAAAGAGTCGTGTACGGGATATATCCTCGCATAGTCTGACAGATCCCTATAGGGCAGGGCACAGTAGATATCGTCGAGAGCGGCGGTAGTAAACTTGTTGCCGTAGCAATATAAATACTTCAACTTCGTATTGTTCGACAGGTCGAGGCTGCTAAGTTTATTGCCGTAACAAACTAACCTTTCCAACTGCTTATTGTTCGATACGTCGAGACTGCTAAGTGGATTTTTGGAACACTCTAACTCCTCCAACAGCGTATTGTTCGATACGTCGAGGCTGCTAAGCTGATTGTCGTTGCAATGTAACGTCGTCAACTGCGTATTGTGCGATACATCGATGGCGGTGAGGTTAGTTCCGTTACCTTCGCAAATGAAGCCCGTTATATCGCCATAGACGGTCATCTCAGTTCCGTCGGCGGTGAAGGCTCCGCCTACCCAGTCTGTGTCGTCGGGGATGATGTCTCGCGTATTGCTGCCGCTTACGATACGGATGGGTGTGCCGTCAGCGGCGGCTTTGAAGTCGAGCTTTATAGTCGAGTCTTCGGCGACGGTAAGGGTGATATAGCGGCTCATATTAAGTTCGGGATGTGGCGTGCCGCATACGTATGTACCCGTAGTATGTATGTCGGTATCGCCGCCGCCGTCGTCTTCGTAGTACTGTACCTGCCAGTTTTTATCGATAGCGTTCTGTGCATTGGTGGCAAGGACGGTGTCGTTGTACGACGACGAAGAGTCGTATACGGGATATATTCCCGCATAGTCTGACGGATCCCTATCGGGCAGGGCACAGTAGATATCGTCGAGAGCGGCGGTAGAGAAGTTGTTGCCGTAGCAATTTAACGTCGTCAACTGCGTATTGTTCGATACGTCGAGGGCGGTGAGCTTATTGGAGGAACAATTTAACATCTCTAACTGCGTATTGTTCGATACGTCGAGGCTCGTGAGCTTATTGGAGGAACAATCCAACCTCTTCAACTGCGTATTGTTCGACAGGTCGAGGGCGGTGAGATTTTCTCCGTTTTGTTGGCACTCGAAGCCAATTATATCGCCATAGACGGTAATCTCGGTGCCGTCGGCGGTGTAGTAGGTAGTGCCTTTCCAACTTGTGCCGACGATGATGTTTTGTGTATTGCTGCCGCTTACGATACGTATGGGGGTAATTGCTTGGGCTGCCATGAAGTCGAGCTTTATCGCCTCGCCGCTACCAACGGTAAGGGTGATATAGCGGCTCATATTAGGCTCGATATGTGGTGTACCGCAGACGTAGATACCGTTGGTAAGGATATCGGTATTGTCTTGCCAGTACTGCACCTTCCAGTTTTTGGCGGTAGCGTTCTGTTTGTTGGTGGCGAGGACGGTAGCGTGATTCGACGACGAAGAGTCGTATACCGGCTCTATGTCTCCTTCTTCCTTGCCTCTTCTATCGGGCAGAGCACAGTAGATATCGTCGAGTGCGTCGGTAGTGAAAGCGTTGCCATAGCAATATAATATCTTCAAATCCGTATTATTCGACAAGTCGAGGCTGCTAAGCCGATTGTTGGAACAATCCAATTTCGTCAAATATCCATTGTTCCATACACTAAGTATACTAAGTTGATTGTTGCTACAATATAACTCTTCCAACCACATGTTCTGCGATACGTCGAGGGTATTGAGATTATTGCCGTAACAATTTAACTCCTTCAACAGCACATTGTTTACTACAATGAGGCTGCTAAGCCGATTTCTGAAGCAAATCAACTTTGTCAGTTTTGTATTGTTCGATACATCGAGGCTGCTAAGCCGATTGTCTTGACAACTTAAACTTGTCAACTCCGTATTGTGCGATACGTCGATGTCAGTGAGGTTTCCGTGGTTTCCGTCGCAACTGAAGTCGGTTATATCTCCGTAGACTTTTATAGTAGTACCGGTGGCGGTGATGGTGGTATAGGTCGAGCTTGTGCCGACGGTGATGTTTTGTGTCGTGTTGCCCCTTACGATACGTACGGGAGTGTTATTTGTGGCTGCCGAAAGGAATAAGTGTATAGTCGAGTCTCTTTCGACAGTAAGGGTGATATAGCTGTCCATATTTGGGGGGCATATATAGCTACCCGTAGTAGCGGGTATGTCGGCATCGTTTTTATAGTACTGTACTTTCCAGTTCTTGGCGATAGCGTTCGCCTTGTTGGTGGCAAGGACGATAGCGTGATTCGACGACGTATCGCTGTATACCGGCTGTATTCTTGCATTGTCCGACGCTTGCCTAACCGGCAAAGCACAGTAGATATCGTCGAGAGCCTGAATGGAGAAGTTGTTGTCGTGGCAATAT
>CAJPNS010000002.1 GCA_905372135.1 Porphyromonadaceae bacterium
GCGATAAAATCGTGGCTCGAGTTACCGACCTGCCCGACAATTTGGCAGAAAAGGAAGCTTTTTTGTAATATTTTACCTTACGGCGAGCTCGGAGACACCTCGGAGACACCTCGGAGAGGTACCGAACCTATCGCCGTACCGACATAATGTCACTTTCCATCTTAGCCCATCAAAGTCTTTAATACGATACTTTATGTAATTTTAACAACAGATATACATTCGAATGAAATGAAAAAAATAGTAGTATTATTAGCCCTCACCGTAGGACTTTGGATAAGTGTCTCCACTATGGCACAGAATATGAATAGATATATCACTCTTACCGTTGCCCACGGAGCAGCAATAAAGCTCGACTTCAAGGCAGACTCGGCAGGTACAGCCGTACAGATAAAGAGCGGCAACCGCGATACTACCGTTACGGTCGGTACCGACTGGTACAACGGCAATATACCCAGCACCTTCGCCTTCGCTGCCGACGGCAATACGATGACCGTATATGGCAACCTCTCGGCATTGTCCTGTATGACAAACGGAGCAAACCTCACCGCTATCGACCCGAGTCACAACACCGAACTCACTGTGCTGAACCTCTTTTATAACCAACTCACCTCACTCGACCTAAGCCACAATACGAAACTTACGGGGCTCAACTGCTCGTACAACCAGCTCCTTACGCTCGATATAAGCCACAATACACGGCTTACGACCTTGGATTGCAGCTCCAACCTGCTAAGCTCGCTTGAGGTCGATAGCAACAGACTACTTGCCGAGCTCAACTGTTCGTACAACCGTCTCCACTCGCTCAATATAAGCCACAATACGCAGCTCGGCAAATTGGTATGCTATGGCAATGCCTTTACTCGCGAGGTCTTCGATGATATTTTCTGCTCATTGCCCGACCGTAGCGGTATCGAGGCAGGTACGATAGAGCCGTTATACGACATCTCCTCGTCGGAGCTTGCTACCGTCGTTGCTACAAACAAGAGCAATGCTACCAATAAAAACTGGAAGGTGCGTTTTTCGCGAAACGATACCGACATCCCCGCTACGGCAGGAGGCTATATCTGTGGTGGCAAAAGCATAAATACGAATCGATATATCAGGCTGAAAGTCAAAAGCGGAGAAGCGATAAAGCTCGACTTCAAAGCTGCCACTGCAGCCACACCGATAAAGATAGCAAGTGGCAACAGCGAACATATAGTCGAGATAGGCACCGACTGGTACAACGGCAATACCCCCAGTACCTTTACCATCACCGCAGCAGACTCCGTTATGACTACCTACGGCGACGTGTCTGACTTCTCTTGCGGCAGCAACGGGTCGGTTCTTACCGAAGTAGACCCCAGCCACAATGCGGAGCTTGCTATGTTGAATGTATTTTACAATCAGCTCTCTTCGCTCGACCTGAGCCGAAACACACAGCTCGTGGGGCTCAACTGCTCGTACAACCACCTAAAAGCCATCGACCTAAGCCACAACACACAGCTAAGGTGGCTCAACTGCTCATTCAACGAATTCGACTCGCTCAGAGTCGATAGCAATAAGCAACTGACGTGGCTCAACTGTTCGTACAATCGCCTGACGGCACTCGACTTGGAGCACAACTCGGAGCTAATGAATCTATACTGTTTCTTCAATAAAATTGATGCTCTCGACGTAGACGAAAATAGCTCTCTTACCGAGTTAGACTGCAGTTCGAATCGTCTAAGGTCTCTTTCTGTCGGTAGCAACAGACGGCTTAAGTCGTTGGTGTGCTACGGCAATGCCTTCTCGCGACAGGCTCTCGACGACCTCTACTGCTCGTTGCCCGACCGCAACGGTATCGACGTAGGCTCGATACAACCTGCTAAAAACGCTCTGGCAGCCGACCTTGCTATGGTAGTCGCTACCAATGCACAGAACGCTACCTACAAGAACTGGAAAGTGCAATACTTCGACCGCAACACCGACATCGCTACTACGGGCAATTACGCATGCATTACCACAGACATACCGTCGTCTGCTGCTCTGAGAGAGCCCTTCACACTCTACCCGAATCCCGTAACAAACGTGCTCTACCTCTCGGCTACCGCTCGCTCCATACGTGTGTACGATATCTATGGCATCGAGGTAGCCCACGCCACCGATACCGACCGCGTAGAAGTCTCGCACCTGCCCGCAGGCGTCTACACAGTGAAAGCCGACGGCACGGTAGCGAAAATGGTAAAACGCTAACGCGTCTGAATGAAAAATTAAGAAGTAAAAATGAAGGGGCGAACCTTGTGTTCGTCCCTTTTTTATTTCCACCCGCTCGCTTCAACGATTAAACGATTACACGATTCAACGTGATTTGTGCTCCGCACACCCCCCAACAAATCTGCGAACGACCAGTATTTACGGAGTCTACAAGCGTTATTATCAGTTGCCGTCTCGCAGAATGATTTCACCGATAGACAGGTCGAGAGGGGTAGTTATTTTGATGTTTTCCCTATTGCCTTCGACAAGATTGATGGAATGTCCTAATGCCTCAACCACCGAGGCATCGTCGGTGAAGAGTTCGCTGTATGGCTGTCGGTAAGCCTCTTTTAGTACGGAGGCACGAAAGACCTGCGGCGTCTGTACGGTGCGTAGCTTGCCTCGGTCGAACGAACTGTTGCCATTGTCGCTGCATAGCCTTACACTCTCGGTGAGAGGCATCACAGGTACGGCACTGTCGCCCTCTTCGGCTTTGGCAAAACATCGGTCTAATGTGTCGAAGCTAACAAATGGACGTACCCCGTCATGTACGGCTACCAAAGCATCGTCGGGAATGTGCCGCAGCCCGTTGAGCACCGAGAAGAAACGTTCACGCCCGCCCTCCGCTATCACGTGCGGTATCTTTACGGCGAAACGTCGACAGATGTTATGCCAAACCTCGATGTGCTCCGCAGGAAGTACCACAACTATATTTATATCACGAGAATATGAGTGAAATTTGTTGAGCGTATGCAACAGTATCGGTTTGCCGCAGAGCAGCATAAACTGTTTGGGTGTATCGCCTCCAAACCTTCTGCCCGCTCCTCCGGCTACGATAATGACGTATCTCTGCATAAAGCCTTAGAACTCCCTGTCGGCGGTGAAACTTATTATCCCCGAAAGGAATGTTTTGTATTCGGAGTCTTCGAAAATATCCAGTTTTTCGAGAGCCAAACGACAAAAGTCTTTCATCTTACGCTCCGAATAGTCGATGCCTTTGTATTTGGTAACGATATTGTAAATAAATGTCTTGTCGTCGATGTCGACGTTGTCTTTGTTGAGTATATCGATGACGTTTATTCGTTCTTTTTCGTCGGCAGACCTGACGGCATGTAGCAGAGGCAGGGTAACTTTACCCTCGGTAATATCGTTGAAAATGGGCTTGCCGAGGCTTGCATTCGCCGAATAGTCAAAGATATCGTCTTTTATCTGGAAACACATACCGAGATTTTCGCCTATACTATACATATCGTCGAGTTGCTGCGTGGTACCGTTAGCCGAGAGTGCTCCCGCTTGCAGGCAGGTGGCAAATAGAGCTGCGGTTTTGTTTTTTATGACCGAATAGTACTCCTCTTCTTTCGGTATGGAGTGCGAATATTGCTGTTGGAGCAGTTCGCCGCGTATGATATCGATACTGAGCTTTTGGAGCAGTCCTATTTGCTCCATCTTATAAGTATGGTATATGTAGTTGAAAGATTTGGTCATCAGGTAGTCGCCGACAAGGACTGAGGTCTTGTTGTCGAAAATCTTGTTTAGCGACGGCTTGTTGCGTCGCTGCAACGAATTGTCTATAACGTCGTCGTGGATAAGCGAAGCGGAGTGTAGCAACTCGTATGCAGCGGCTATCAGATAAGTATCGTCGGTAACCTCGCCGCAGAGCTTCGCCCCCAGAATAACGAGTATGGGGCGTATCTGCTTGCCTTTCTGAGGCATAAGATACTGTAAGGCGTTATGCAAAAGCTCATCTTCGGCGAAGAACGAGAGCGAAAACTTATCGTTGAATATTTTCAGTTCGTTGCTTATTACTTTCTTTCCCTCTTCGAAATCGAACATAACAAATAGGTTTTATTATTTTTTGTGGTTGCAAAGGTACTATTTTTTTCGAAGTCGACACCAATGCATATTTTCTCAAGCAATTCGGATAGAAAGACAACGACAAATTAGAGATGTTTTTTTTATAAAACATACTCGACTACATCGCTGCTATCGCCTTTTACCAAGCAGAGCAAGGCTTACAGAGAGGAGAATGCCGCCAAGAAACCGAATATAAAACCGGGTACGTTGGCGATAACGATAGGCCAGTCGCGTTTCTTTTTGAAGAAACCGTATCCGACCCAAAAAGTGCAGTTGATACCCGCCATAAAAGGCTGTAAGAAATTCCCCTTGGGTCCTCCGCTCAGATTCTGCTGTATCTGTTGGAAATAAAAGACATACATCAGAATGGCTGTAACCATACCAATCCAACCTAAAAGCTCGAAAAACTTCTCTTTTTGCATATAAAATGGTATTAAATAAAAATAATGCGGCAAAAGTAGTATTTTATCGGATACAGGTGATAGTGACCACGAAAAATATTAGCTTGTAAAACGACGAAAAGGCATTTATCTGAAAATAAATTGGTAACTTTGTGGACTCGTATTTTTGTCATTAAAATAATAATAATTAAACCACATAGTAAGATATGAAAGTTTTAGTAGCTACCGAAAAGCCTTTCGCAAAGAAAGCAACAGAAGAGATGAAAAACATCGCCAAGCAGGCAGGTGTAGAAGTAGTATTGTTGGAGAAGTATACAGACGTAAGCGACTTGTACAAAGCCGTAGAGACAGTAGACGGTCTTATAGTACGCTCCGATAAAGTAACCAAAGAGGTCGTATCGCACGCCAAAAACCTCAAGATTGTAGTACGTGCCGGTGCGGGTTTCGACAACTTAGACCTCGCCGCTTGTACCGAACGCGGTATAGTATGTATGAATACTCCAGGCCAAAACTCCAATGCCGTAGCCGAACTTGCCATCGGTATGATGATATTTATGGCTCGCAACACCTTCGCAGGAGGTACGGGTTCAGAACTTAAAGGTAAGACTCTCGGCATACACGCTTACGGCAACGTCGGACGTCTGGTAGGACTGCTCGGAAAAGCCTTCGGTATGAATGTAATCGCTTTCGACCCGTTCGTTAAACGCGAGAATGTAGAAAAAGACGGTGTAACATACATCGAAACCATCGAAGAAATGTACAAGAAAGCCAACTTCATCTCGTTGCACATACCTGCCAACGAAAAGACAAAGAAATCTATCAACTACTCGCTGCTGAGCCTTATGCCACAAGGAGCTTTCCTTATCAATACTGCTCGTAAGGAGGTGGTAAACGAAGAAGACTTGGTACGACTGATGACCGAACGCGAAGACTTCAAGTATGCCTCCGATATAGCTCCCGAAAACTTGGCTGTACTCAAAGAGAAGTTTGGTAACCGCGTATTCGCTACTCCCAAAAAGATGGGTGCCGAGACTTCTGAGGCAAATATCAACGCCGGACTCGCTGCAATACGTCAGTCTATCGGATTCCTCAAAGACGGTGTAGATAAGTTCAGAGTGAATTAATATTTCTGGCTTCATACTAACTAAAATAAGTTGATTAATGGAAGGTTTCGGCACGTATGAATATATACGGCAGCCGAAATCTTTTTTTTTTCATAATAAATATACCACCTGTCGACCAAGAAAAAACTCTATGTTTATGCCACAAATATCGAAATCGGTAATAGAGGGGTATAGAGTATACCTGCAGCTCGAGCGCTCGATGTCGCCAAACACGGTAGAGGCATATATGCGCGACCTCAATACATTGCTCGGATATCTCGAGACATCGTCTATAGACTATAAAGAGGCGACACTCGAAGACTTCAAGTCGTTCGTGGAGGCTCTGTCGAAGATAGGCATCTCGGCTCGGTCGAGAGCACGGATAATATCGGGTATAAAGGCATTCTACAAGTACTGCGTCATCGACCGCATACTGAAGACCGATCCTACAGAACTGCTCGAACTACCAAAGATACCGCAATACCTTCCCTCGATATTGTCTATACAAGAGATAGAGAGGATGATAGACGCTATCGACATGACAGAGGTCGACAAATACAGCAAACTCAATCTCGGCGACCGCAACAGAGCTATGTTGGAGATACTTTACGGCTCGGGGGTCAGAGTCTCGGAGCTCGTCGGTATACGAATATCGGATATCAACCTCACAGAACGTTTCGTCAAGATAATGGGCAAAGGAAGTAAAGAACGACTCGTCCCTCTGTCGGAAGCCGCAATCGGTGCTATCAAAAACTGGATGATTGCACGCAACGTCATCGAAATCAAACATAAACAAGAAGACTTCCTTTTCCTCAATCGAAGAGGTTCGAGTATGAGTCGCGAGATGGTTTTTATCATTATAAAGAAGTTAGCCGAAAAAGCCGGTATCGTAAAGAATATTAGCCCACACACCTTTCGTCATTCTTTCGCTACGCATATGCTCGAAAACGGTGCCAACCTGCGAGCGATACAGCAACTGCTCGGACACTCAAGTATCACTACCACCGAGATTTATACCCATACAGGTATAGCTTTCCTACGCGAAGAGATAATGAGATATCACCCCCGCAACCGCAATCGCAACTAACGAGACTTACCGCACGACACACTCCACACGTCGATTGAGTTGCCTGCCCTCTTCGGTATCGTTCGAGGCGACGGGGGCAGACATCCCGAGCCCTTTTGCTACGAGACGCGAAGGGTCGATACCCTTTGCTACGAGTGCCTTCTTCACCGACAGGGCACGGTTTTCGCTGAGAACTCGATTTCGCTTCTCGCTACCGATGTTGTCGGTATGCCCGACGATTTCTATCGCTACGCTGGGGTTGTCTTTGAGGAACGATACGAGACGGTCTATCTCGTTGTCGGACTTGGGGTCGAGCTCGAATGAGTCGAACGCAAAGAAAATATTATCGAGCACCACGCTTTTACCTCTCTCTATCTTGGAAAGAAAGACGTATAGAGTGTCTTTGGTCTTATCTATCTTCGATGAGTAAAAGACATAACCCGGTTTACGGACATTAAGTCCGTATTCTCCCGAATCGGGTAAGATAAGAGTAAATTCACCTGTCTTACGGTCTGAGTGAGATAAAAAAAGCGGTTTTTTACGCAGATAATCGAATATCTCTACAGTAGCGAACGTCCCTACACGTGTAGATTTATTCCCTACATATTGCTTTTCGCTCCCTACAGGTGTAGATTTATCTCCTACAGATGTAGATTTGTTTCCTACACGTTGTTTTTCGCTTCCTACAAGTGTAGATTCTATTTCTACACGTCCCTTGATACATACTACACTTGAAGGACGAGCCTCTTCATACAGACTAAACTCATACACATCTATCCCACGCTCTTTTTCGTCTGTGTTAAGCAGCGAAATATATCCCTTATCTCCTGCTCCGTTAAGAGTGAATCCATAGCAATCCGTATTTTTATTTATGGGATATCCCATATTCTTTGCCTTCGACCATTTACCGTCTTCGCCGCGTCGGCTGACGAATATATCAGAACCGCCGAAATTCAAATGACCTTTCGACAAGAAGTATAGAGTACGATTATCGGCGTGTATATAAGGCGCATAGTCGTCTTGAGGCGAATTGACGGCTTGTCCGAGATTCTCAGGATTCGAGAAACGTAGCTTACCGTCCGACAACTGTTCGACACGACAATGCCACAGATCACGCCCGCCATACGTTGGCGGGCGATTCGATGTGAAAAATAGTTCGTCGCCCGACGACGAGAGAGAAGGATTGCTCTCCCAGTATGAAGTGTTGAGCGACTTGCCCGCATTGATAGGCTTGCTCCATACGCCGTCGGTACAGATAGAGTAATATATATCGCAGCTGCCGAACCCTTCGGGCATGTTGCATGCCACGAAAAACATATAACGACCGTCGGCAGATATCGTCTGAGAGCCTTCGTTGAATGTCGGGCTATTCAGTTCCTTTATCGGTACGAACGCTGTCCACCTACCGCCGTCTTTTTTACTCCAGTATAGGTCTTCGTTCGATGCATTACCCATCGACGACATCGTTACCGACAGTATCTTGTCGTCTGCCGTTACCGATGGGAAGTATTCGTCTTTCTTCGTATTTGCATAGACGAGGTTTTGGGGCGAGAAAGCGACGGGATGCTCTATCATATCCATTATCTGTTTGTACTCGTCGAGAATCGTCTGCCTGCCTTTGCAAGTATCGCTCAACTGCCTCAGATAGGTCTGAGCCTCGCCGTATCGCCCCATATTTTTGAGTATATCGGCAAGCTTCTTAAGTGTTTCATCCTTGCGGTGAGCGTTATTCTTAATGGCGAGTTCGAGTATTTCGATAGACTTCTCCTTATCGCTGTTGTTAGCGTCGGCTATCGCCCAATAAGGCTCTACAAACATCTTATCGGCATCGATAGCTTTTTTCATCTTACTGCAAAATTCGTCTACCGACATCCTATACTTGTCTTCTATAGCTTTTGTGTAGATGGTCTTTGCTTTTTTGTTGGCTGTCGAAAGTATTTGCTTCTGCCCATAACTATGGGTATTGTATGCGAGGAGTAAAATTACGGCTACCAGCGATGTTCTAATAATGATATTCATAACATATTACTATTTTGTTCCAACGGCAAAGGTACATATTTATCGTATAGTTTTTGCTGACGATTTGCTTTTACTGTTGTTGGTTATGATGCTTTTTTGAATAATTTTTTCTGTTATTATCGAACAAAAAAGAGGAGAATGTCTGCCTCGACATTTCTCCTCTCATCGTAGTAATAATTTACAACTATTCAATGCTCATGCTCATGGTCGTGTTCCTTTGCCGAATACGATATTTTTATATTCCGAGCAACGAATGTTTCGTTACGCGCTTTGTCCGAACAAGTTACCATAAAGTGATAATTGCCCTCTTTGAGCGGCTTACCGTTGACTGTGGTGGGTATCACAATCTTGTGGTGATGGATAGTAACATTGCGTTTACCCTCGATACTCTGCTCTCCGGCAGCGATAAATTCGCTTTCGAGCCACGTCTTCTCGAATGCAATCGAATCGCCGGCAGCAAATTGAGGAGCAGCTTGCTCATGTGTGTGTCCGTCGAAAGCGGGGTGGATATTTACCTTGTAAGAGCCTAGAGCCTCGTTATCGGCAAATTCTACTTCAAAGTGTATGCCCTCCTTGTCGCTTGGCTTAATAGAATCACCGTTCTCTGGTTCGATGAGTTTGATGGTGGGTTTTTCGGTGTCTTTCTTGTTTTTCTCACAAGAAATCATTACAAATGTGCTCAGTAGCACGATACTTACTAAAAATAATTTTTTCATTTTTACAGAATGTTTTTTATTGATATTTTATTGAATTATTTATTTACTATTGAATGGTATTCTGACGATTAACTGAATGTTACGTCCCGGTTCGGGGGCGTTCAGTTTTCGGTAAAAACTCAGATGGTTAAGATATGCCGTGTTCATTATGTTTTGTATCTGTAGGTCAGTGATGAATACGAATTTTCCTAAGCTGAAGAAAGCATTTGCCGATAAGTTGAAGAGCATGGTAGCGGGCGTCGGCTCTTCGTTGCGGGCTATTCGGTTTTGAGCAAAGATATAGTCGGCTCGCACGGAAACCGAATAGTTGCGGCATATTCCGTTTGCGGGCGACGAGTATCCGATGTCGAGTGCCGTCTTTGCGGGAACCGAGAACGGCAACGGATATCCGTCGGTAATATTCAGATTATAAATATAATCTATGCTTGCCGAAGCACTCCAATAGGCGTTGAAAGAGTATCGAGCCGACAGCTCGCCGCCTGCAAGCCACACCTTTGCCTGACGGTAACGGTATATCTGTCCGCTGTGTGGTAAGATAGACCATTCGCCCGTAGGGTCGAGGAAGATATAGTTGGAGAAATACGAGACAAAGGGCGTTGCCGATATATTCCATTTACTTGTAGAGTATTCGTAGCCGGCATCGAGCTGGTAGCTCTGTTCGGGCAATAGATTGGGGTTTCCTTGCTCGTGTCGGAACGCTCCGTGATGTATCCCGTTAGAAGCCAGCTCATTGGCCAGTGGGTAGCGGAAGCTTTTGCCTATATTCACCCGCCACGTTTGGTATGCCCGTCGGTATACGAGACCGACCGAACCCGATATGTCGCTGAATGTCTTGGCTATATCTGTTGCCCGCTGAGCGTATTTTGCTACGAAATCGGCGTTGTAGCCCTGTTTTGCGAGATATTGTGCAAAAATATCGTCGTAGAATCCTTTTGTAGTTAGCCGTGCGATGTCGTACCGTATGCCTGCCAACAAGCTTAGGTGCGAGCAAATGTTAAGTTTGTTTACCCAATAGGCGCCTGCGGCATAACGTTTGAATTCGGGTAGCAAGAACGAATATCCTCCGACGCTGTTTTGCTGAATTTCCGAAGAGATACCGACAGAATACGTCCATTTGCTATCCTCATTCATCAATAGGTGTGTGTTGATGGTCAGCGTATTGAGCAGAAACGAGAGTTCCAAATCGGGGTTTGTCTCCGGTAGCGGTTGGTCGCTGTAATGCGTGTGGAATTTTGATAATTCCCGTCGGTCGTTTTGCTGAACCCCGACGTCTATCATCAACTTACCCTTATCGAACGACAGAGCGGTATTGCTTATTGCTTTGAAGTGATTTACAGACGAATATGGCATCTCTATATTACGATACGAGCCATCGTCTCTGAGTCTGCTGAGGTCGGGTATGCCGTGAGAGCCCGGGAAAAATCCGTTCTTGGCATATACGTCCGACACGTATAATGTCCAAGCCAATTTATCGCTGTTGTATGTGGCAGAGATAGAGGCGTTGTGTTCACGTCCCGCAGTGTTTTTCATTCGTCGTTTCTCTATGGGCATCTGCCAGGTAAGGTATACGATGGTGTCGGCAGGGATACGGTAGTCGCCATAGTATTGTGTTGTAAATCTTGCTTTTAGAAGCCACTTGTTTTGTTTGATATTGGCAGATACCGATGTCCCCAACAGGTCGTTGTTGGATTTGCCGATTAGCGATACGTCGCCCCAGAAACCGTTATCTTTGGGCGGAGCCGAAGGCAGTATCTCTACCACACCTCCGATAGCGTCGGAGCCATATAGCAGCGACATAGGTCCTTTGTGTATGCTGACGTTATCGACGTCGTACTGGTCTATCTCCAAGCCGTGGTCTGCTCCCCATTGCTGACTCTGCTGGACTATACCCTTGTCTACCACAGCTACGCGGTTGAATCCCAACCCTCTGATGACAGGTTTCGAAAACCCCGTGCCGATATCCATCGACGACATTCCGGGGATTTTCGTAAGAGTCTTGGCAAAATTACCCGAATTCTTGCGTATAAAGAAATTCTTGCCGATAGTCTCCACCGTTACCGGCATAATAATATTATTATGAGATAGTTGTGTTTTGGCTTCGACTATAACCTCCGACAGTTTATCTGCAGTCTTGGAGGCGGCTATCGTATCCGACAGACGAGCCGTATCTGCGGGCAGCTGCCCTTCGGTATCAACGAAACTTCTGCCAAATACCTGTATATCAACACAGCAAACGGCAATTGCAACGAAAACAACTATTATCTTGTTATAGCGAAACATCTGTTTACGACTAAATAAAATTTTCGCCGCAAAGGTAGTAAAAAAATCCCTATACTGTCAAATTGATATAGATTTTTGACGTTATTTTTGATATATACAGCTTTCGATACTGACATACAACAAATTGTCTCCTATTGTTTTTTGACTGACAGTATAGACAATCCCTTTTGTAGGTCGATAAGTAGCAGACCATATTGTTTGTTGTGTTTTACTTCGTGGATATAATCGTCGAGTTGGTCTATATCGGTTACCTGTACGGTACGGTCGGAATGAAGTATTTTGGTCTGATCTTTAAGGTCTTTTACCCAATGGTATACAGTGCCGTAGCTTATATCCAATATTTTACCTATGGAGCGATAACTCAGTCCTTCTATATACATAGCCAGAGCCAGGCGTTTGGTTTCGTTGGATTTGACGTCCGACTTGTGGTCTACCGTATAGTTGTATCCGCAGTCGTTGCATTTATATCTCTGTCGAGAAGATACTATGCCATTTTTTACCGACTTGTCCGATTTACATTTGATACACTTCATATCTGCTCCTTTTTTGTTTGCAAAATTACAAAATCTATTTTAGTTTGACAAACTTTAGCACTCTGTACAGTGATACCAATTCATATCCTCCAATAAACTTTTACCGCAGTATTGTATAGGAAAGCTATAAACTTATTGTGCCTTGAAATATATTTCACCCTATTTCTGACGAACTCTCTTATATTCACGAACAAGTGCAAGGGATTGTCGCTCCAAACAGTATGTATCAGGATCATACTCTGCATAGGGAATTTACCGCTGTTTACGGCATCGATTATCTGATTGGTACTATGAAAAGAAATATTATGTCTGTTTTTTACAATATCGCGCGTGGCGTATTTATTGCTGCCATCCCAAGCATAACCGGTATCAGTAAGATAATATACCTTATCGAAGTCTACCGTTATGTAAGGTTCTCCTATGAGCCCGAAATCTTGTAGGCTATATTTTTGCCATAGTAGACGATTATCGTATTCTGAGTACGAGCTGCCGTGCATACATACGGTTTTTACAGGGTAATATGTACGGAAATAGGTCAGATTTTCCTTGAAAGACTCAATAGCTTTTTCGTAATTACCGTTGTGAATAGAGAGGTCTTCGTAATGATAACCTATTTCGTGATTTAGTGAGACTATCCTGTTTATCACCTCTTTAACATCACTTTGCGGTACGATTCTGAAAAAATAGGTAGCCCTGATACCTCTGCTGTTTTCGATAGTTGCCAATTTCACGGCATTTTTGGCAAGGTCGTCTACATCGTGCCTCATTATAATGAATTTATGAGGCCGTATGCCGTTGCAATATTGTTCGAATGTAATAAACTCATAGTCTGCATTTACAAGAGTATCTACGAGTTTTTCATATGTTTTTATGGTAAAGTCCATTGAATGTCATTTGAATCCGTACTGATAATCGAGGTTGGTTTTCATTATTTCTTTGCTCTTAGGATAATTCTCAATAAACCAGGCTAAAAAAGCGGTAACGTCTATCTTGTCGGCAAGCATTTTTTGTCGACGAAGTTGGAACTCTTCTCTAAGGTTTGGCATAGCCAGCAGTTCGTTGATTTTTTCGAAAAGTCGTTCGGGCAGGTCGGTTTTGATACCGTATGTAAGTCCGTATTTGTGTTCGAGCTCTTCGAGTACACTTATCTTACCTGCAAAGTCGTTGAAACGAATCGACGGTACTCCAAGCATTGCGGCTTCTACCGCCATACTTTGGCTATCGCATACCAAAAACGAAGCAAAAGCCATTATATGATGTATAAAGTCTACCGGAGAAGCCAACTGATAAGAGCAGTAAGGCTCGCTTAGTGCTTTTTCAGACGAGATATAAACACTGTATCCCATTGCTTTAAATCTTTCTATGATACGGTCGAGAAGAGGATTGTTTATCCCTTTTATATTTTCGTCGTGATATGCAGTAAGCGATACAAGTCTTATAAGGATATACGGATTATTGTCTCGTAAATATGGCTTTATCAATTCTCTATTCGCAACAAAACGTTTGGGGTGTAAATAAGCCAATTTCATATAACCTTCGTACTCCACTTTTTTACTCTGCCAGGGCGAATAGTCGCATACCCTGGGAGCAAATATTGTATCGGCAGACGGAAACAAAAGGTATGCAAGTGCCTTTATAATTTGATAGTCGTCTTCGGCAACAGCAATAAATTTTGATTTGCATAAACGACTGATTTTAGCTAAAATAGGATCGAGACCTATAATAATATCCGGACGAAAGATTATCATTTGCCGAACATAATTGTAAAAACGAGTTGAAGCCATTTTTAAAAGCTGTATCTTCGAAGATTTATCGTAAATTTTGTGTTCGAAATTGATATATTCAAACCCCGAGTCTACGACAAGTTTTTCGAGCACGTCTTTGGTTTTTATAAGCAATCTTACCTTATGTCCATTTTCTTGCCAGATTTTTACGGCATTTTTATAGAAATGAAACTGTGCCGGATGTCCTATTTGTATTAATATATTCATAACTTACACGAAAAACAGAATCTTATATTTTCAAGAAATTTATTCGCTTTATCAAATTTAGTCCTAATTTCGCTATTGCAAATAAGATAGGATTGCAAATATAAGAAAATCTGCCATAATCGACTAAATCTCCACCGAACTTCGACTTGAATTCGCGCACTCCATATTCGTCGTTAGGCTTGCCTGCTCCCATCATATCGAAATGCGAAAATCCGTTTTTAGCAGCATATTCGATAGCCGCCCAAGTAGCTAACGTAGAAGGGGAAATATTTCGCAGTTTACGATCTGCTCCACAAACAAAAAACTCGTAAAGTAGCCTATTTTTAAGTTCCAAACAGACGCTACCTCCCGATATTTCACCATTGTATCTTATCAAGAAAAATTTACCCAACGGACTTTCTACGAGTTTTTCGAAAAATTCTTTTGGGAATAATGGACGTTTGATTTTATGTCTGTATATATCTGAAAGAATATTGTAATATTCGCCTATTTCATTTGGAGTAGGATTAGTAATTACCTCCGCTCCATTTTTGATTCCGATACGGATATTTCGACGTTTGGTCATACTTAGATTCGCAAAAGCAGTATCTGTGTCGGGCGTATTAACATGAAAATTGAGGTGCGGCTCATACTTAAATCTTACTTGCTCGAATATTCTCCGATATTTAGAATAGTCGAAGTAGTTGCGTATCTCTATGTATATGGCTTTGGATGACAGCGTCTTGATAGTGTGCTTTAATAAAATTTCCAATACCGATGGAATAATATTTTCCGAGAGCAAGACTCCTCCGTGTATAATAGCCCGCCTAGATAGCCAATTCTTTACCCCATTTCCTTCTGCTATTAAGTATCCTGATATTATGCCTTGTAACTGATTATCAACGGCAACTCCAAATACAAAAGGCTCTAAAAATGCTAACTGTTTACAAAAGTCATAATATTCAGGGGTTTGAAAAGGAGAGGCGGTATGAGATCTTTCTAGCAAATGATTCCACTGTAATCTATCGATATCGTTATTTGCAAATATTGTTTCCATCTACTTTTATTTTATCAATTAGACATGATAAATCTACGTTTTCCGTTTTCTAATGGTTCGAATTGATCGATGTATTCAACACGAATCTCACAATCGTCACCTGCATATTTTTTGATAGTGTCTATGATTTTTGCTTCTTCTTCCTTTTTGAAGTTTGGTAATACTACAAGCGTAACAACTAAAGAACTCTCAGACAACTGTTTTATTCGATATGCTTTGACATTAAATTGTTTGAAAACTACGGTGAATCCGGGATTTGTAATTGTATGTCCATTTTTGAGTCGGATAATATCTCCTGTACGCCCCTCTATTTTCTTTATTATTTGTCCATTGTAATGCGTATTTGCGGAATTGTCCATCACTACGGCATCTCCTACTTCGTATCGCAACATAGGGAACGCAAAATCGATGAGATTAGAGCAGTACAAAGTCGAAATTTCCGATGGATTTTCTACTTCACAAAACGTATTGTAACCTACGAAATAACTGCCTCTCTCGATTTCGAAAGCGGTAATTCCTCCGTCGTGTGCTCCGTAGCAGTCCATCACTTTGGAGTCGAAAGCCTCTTCTATCACTTGGCGATACTCGGGAGTAAGTACTTCGGAAGTAGTAAAAACCGCATTAAGTTTATATTTTACATTGTGCTTTTTCACATAAGATGCTAATATATATATAGATGATGCATACCCATAGATATATTTTACTCTTTTCTTACGGGCTATTTCAATATATTTTCGACATATACTATCCTCCATATTCATACCATTTAAGGCAATAGCATTTCGGAGTTTATAATAAATATCGTGTAACCGGTTTTTTTTGTTTACACGGAAAAGCGACGAGCTTCCGAACGATAAAAATGGTTCTCCATATTGAAATCCCGTTGTCTGCCAAGCATATATTTTGGCTGCCGTTACGTACCCCCACGTATTTTCATCTATAATAAAATGAAGAGGCTCGCCCGTAGAACCACCCGTAGAACGTTTACGATGCGGAATTTTAGTAATATTGTCGGGAATAATATCCGAATAACGTTGTCTTATAATTTCTTTAGTCAGGATAGGTAAGCGACAAATATCTTTCGTAGAAGTGAAATCGTCGATACTATACCCTGATTTATCGATAATCTCTTTGTAATAAACGGTATGTTCGTAAGCAAATCGAATAAGGTCGCGAAACTGCCGATTCTGCCATTCGGTAATTTCATCTCGGCTAAGGGAATTCAATCTTTTTATTTCTTTATACCAATACCTTATCTTCATTCCCATTATTGTATCTACAACGGGAATTACTATGTTAATTAAAAAGAACTCTTTAATATTTGCCATCATATATTTTGAATAAATCGTTTTTTATATTTTCCCATCTGTATCGATGAGCTTCTACCAACGCCGCCCGTATCATATTTCGAGTAAGCTCTTGATTTTCTACTGCCTCTATCATAAGTTTAGCAAGAGATATATAGTCGTTACTGTCAAAGAGATAGCCTGTTTTTCTATTCTCTACTACATAAGGAATACCGCCGACATTACTCGATATGACAAGTAGCCCCGCACTGAAAGCCTCAATAATCGAAACAGGCATATTATCTATTATCGGAGAAGAGAGAAAAATATCGTTCCTCTCTAAATAAGGATAAATGTCTTTATTGTCTACCCTTCCTACAAACGTTATATTCGGAATATTTTCCGACGATACAAGTCTCTCGAGATTTTCTCGTTCAGGTCCGTCGCCAAGTATAGTCAATTGGGCTTCGGGGATACTTTTTTGCACTATACCGAACGCACGAATAATACACGAGATGTTATACAGAGGATATAAGGAACGCATACTTATATAGTTGGGGCAGATAGTATTTCGTTCTTTAAAAGGCAACGTATTTTCAATGATATTTGGTAAGACTTTACAAGATATTCCGAACGAAGCAAACACATCTTTTAGAAATCCTGATGGCACAGTAACTTCTTGGCAATTAGATAAAAAACAGCTCGTAAAAAACTTAAAACGGCTAAAAAACCGTTGGGCATCGCCACCATGATATGTTACGATTAATCTTTTTCTCAGTATCTTCGAAATTATCGAAGCTAATATGATAGGGAAAAATCCCCAGTAAGAGCAGCCATGTACGTGAAATATGTCGTAATACCGCCCCATAAACATCAGCCTTGGAAAAAGTAATATCCGTCTTATCGTATTGCACGAAGTACTTAAAATACGGCACTCTATACCGTATGCTATCAGGTGCTTATGCAACAACTCCATTTGCCCCGATATTCCGCCAACTCCTGCTTTATAATTGCCTATCAATAAAATCTTATTCATACGATTACACAAAACCACGTCCGGCAAGCTTAAACCAACTCCAGACAATTAATGCAATGAAAATAAAAACAATATAGTACGAATAATACTTCTTTGTCTTCCTGTCGACTTGGCTAATACCATAAGCCGAGAACATTAATAGGATAGGCAGTACCGGCAAGTGGAACCTTTCCGATGCAGCAAATTTACTTAGTGCAATTATTATAAGGTAACCAATCATAAAGCTCCCCGGCAATAAAAAATCTCGCCATTTATGTGTTTTTATCACTATAAAAAGAGAAAACATAACAAAAAATGCCATTATATTTTTCACGTAGTTACCTCCACCGATAAGTTTTTGATTTTCTTGTCCTTCTGTGTCGACCATAGTAGGGAATGGTATTACAAATATCATCGGAGCAAATACCGAACCCGATAGGTTTTTTACAAATTTATTACCTCCTTCAATTGTAGATCTGTGTTGCATAGAATCAGACTGATTGGTATTCCTATTTTCCCAAACAGTCTCTATTTCTGTCATTATTTTTCCTCCTATGAAGTAGCTTAATGTTGCTATACTCCAGACAATAAGCAATATTCGTTTTCCCCACCCTAATATACGTGAAGAAGAAAAAACTAAGGCAGTGAAAAAGGAAAAGATAGCCGTAACTCCAATAACCGTACGAAAGAAAAACAATAAACCTGCCGTCAATATCGGCAGCAATATATTAATAAGATTATACTTTTGCAAACGTATAACATAGTCTGTACGTTCAAGGAAAAGTATTATCAGAAATGTCATCTCTATCTCTTTCAGATGCAATCCACAATAATAAATAAGGTTGGGCATCAACATACATAAAACACCCGCAATTTTTGCTATGGCAGGATTGTCGAATGTACGTTTGGCTAACCTATATACTAAAACACAAGTAAAAGCACCGATAAGGGCTTTTATGAGTCTTGTGCCTATAATACTATCTCCTGTAATATAATATATTAATGACAAATAAAAGGGATATCCTCTATCGGACAAGTCGACCCACGACATAAACTCCACTATATTGAATGTCCCATTACGTATCAAGGCAGCTCCCAATAGCCCCGATTCATGATAAAATGTTGAGTCAGCAGCCTCGAACTCAAATGGTAGCCCCGTCATCGAGCTATAAAAGAAGTAACTAAACACTACCCAAACAACACGTATGACGAGAGCTGCGATAAAAAGCTGTCGAAGAAATGTCCGCTCCGAATACTCTGCCCAGCGTTTGGTCAGAATGTTGGTAAAATAGAAAAAGGTTGTTACCTCCACTAGCCCGAACAGTATCCAAATCCAACTCATACCATAGCCCCCAAAAGCCACAGAAATCACCATCAACACTATAATGTACAGTGCGATAGCCTTAGTGGTGAAATATTTTGGAAAGTAGTGAAGCACAGATATTTGTTTTTACAATTATTTACGCATGTTTATTCGTTGATATATGGTACTTAGTATATAGTTGCCTCGTCTTGGGGAACATTGCTCCATAAGCCGAGTATCGTAAAATTCCGATTGGTACTTGCCTCCTTTGCGATGTATCCCGATAAAGCTGTATCCCGCTATACGGGCATTCTTGAATACGTCGAGCAAAAGTGTCTCCATACCTCCTCTATTAAGCGAACCGAGCATATAGGCTATTTTCATAAGAGTTGCATTTATGGCAAATAGAAGTATTGATAATGAGTCTATTGCATAACAGACAGCCTTTTAAGCTGTCTGTTTCTTACTACTTTAGTCGTTTTTTATCATCTCTATAAAGCGATCGAAAAGATAGACACTATCTTGTGGTCCGGGGGCAGATTCAGGGTGATACTGCACGGCAAATATTTTATCGGCTTTGCTCTCTATGCCTTCGGTAGTATTGTCGAGGAGATTGACGTGCGTTATTTCCAGACCTGTGTTTTTGAGCGATTCGGCGTCGATGGCATAGCTATGATTCTGGCTTGTAATATGTATCTTACCGGTTTTCAAGTCTTTTACGGGGTGATTGCCGCCTCGGTGTCCGAACTTCATTTTGTAGCTTTCGGCTCCGTAAGCAAGACTTATCATCTGCATACCCAGACAAATACCGAAGATAGGTACTTTGCCTCTAAGTTGTTTTATAAGTTCTATCACCGAGGTAACGTCCTGAGGGTCGCCGGGTCCGTTAGACAGGAATATCCCTTGAGGATTGAATGCCAATATCTCTTCTATAGAGGTATTGTACGGCACAATGGTAACATTGCATCCCTTGCGATTCATAATGCGTATGATATTGTATTTGATACCGCAGTCGATAGCTACTATATCGTATTTATGGTTAGGAGTACGGGCAAACCAACGCTTTTTGCAACTCACACGCTGTACCATATCGGTAGGATATTGATACTGCTCTATTTTAGCCATAGCTTCGCTTTTGGAGGTATCGGCAGAGGTAATGAGTACTTTTTGCGAGCCTTCGGAACGCACCATACGCGTAAGATAACGTGTATCGACTCCGTAGATAGACGGTATGTCGTGCTCTTCGAGTACTTCCGACAGAGTTTTGGTGTAGCGAAAGTTTGAGGGAACGTCGTTGTAATCTTTTACTATCAGTCCGCCGATGGTAGGGAACTTGGTTTCGTAGTCTTCGTCGGTAATACCGTAATTGCCGATTAGAGGATAGGTCATTACTACCATCTGCCCAGCATACGACGAGTCGGAGATAAGCTCTTGGTAGCCGACCATCGAAGTATTGAACACTATTTCATTAATAGATTCCTTGTTGGAACCGAAGCCATAACCGTAAAATTCGGTGCCGTTTTCTAAAACGATTTTCTTTGTGAAGTTCTTCATATCGAAAGACAAAGTTAGTGAATTTTCTCGTACCGCTAATATGGTTCACTGTTATTTTTATTGATGTCTGCAGAAAGACATATTGCGGCGACTAAGACTTAGCACTGTATAAAACTGAAATTTGTACTATTAGATACAATATTTTTTCATTCGATAGCTGAGAAAATAATAAAATCATTACCTTTGTACTCTAAATTACAATTCTCTGTGTAGAACAATAATATTCAATTAAAAACATAAAGTAAATAAGTTATGATGAAAAGAACATTTTTGATGTTAATGGCTTTTTTAGCTGTTAGTTTAGGGGTGTTTGCTCAGGCTAATCTTAGAGAAGGCTTCGAGGAGTACACTCTAAAAAATGGTATGAAGGTATATCTGTGGGTTGATAAAGATATACCAAATGTTTACGGACAAGTAGCTGTAAGAGCAGGTTCTATCGACGAACCGGCAGATTTTACGGGACTTGCTCACTACCTCGAACACATGCTGTTCAAGGGCACACAAGAAATCGGCGCTCTCGACTGGGCAAAAGAAAAGCCTATGTACGAACAGATTATCAAACTTTACGACGAAAAGGCTAAACTAAAAGACCCGAAAAAAGACAAAGCCAAAAGAGACGAGCTTACAAAAAAGATAAACGAACTCTCGGTGGCTTCGTCGAAAATAAGTAAAGGCTCCGAATTTCCTACGCTTATTCAAGCAGCTGGAGGTACGGGACTGAATGCTTATACCAATTTCGACCAAACGGTTTACCACAACTCTTTCCCTGCATATCAGATGGAAAACTGGTTGAAGTTGTATTACGACCACTTCCAACGCCCCGTTTTCCGCGAATTCCAAGCAGAAATGGAAAACGTATTCGAAGAGTTGAACCTCAGAACTCCAAGCATTGGATACCAACAGTATATTACTTTATTTGAAAAGTTATTCAAAGGTTCGTACTATGCTCGCGGAGTCATCGGCACACCCGAACATCTGAAAAACCCGAGTATGACACCGATGATTAAGTTCTTCGAAGATTGGTATGTACCAAACAATATGGGTCTGTTACTTTACGGTAATTTCGACCCCGAACAGGCAAAACCTCTCATCGAAAAGACTTTCGGCAAAATGCAGTCAAAAAAGCTGCCCGAGCGCAAACCTACCGTACCTACTCCGCTTACAAAGAACGAAAAAATAAAGGTGAAACTCGGCTACTCTCCTTCTATCGTATGGGGTTACAATGGAGTAAAGAGGGGACACCCCGATGAATTTAAGATCGACTTTATGCTATCCATTCTGAACAACAGCTACAACACGGGGCTCTTCGACAAACTGAATATGGAAGGAGCTATCGGAGGAGTAAGTGCTTCGTCTATGGCAATGCGCGACTGTGGTCGTATTATTATACAAGCTGCACCATATTTCGACGTAAGCCAATACACTTATGAGTCCGACGCTGCTACCGAAAAACTCGTTATGGCAGAGATAAACAAACTAAAACGCGGACAGATACCTACTTGGCTTATGCAGTCGGTAAAAGAAAGCTACTTGCAAAGCCTTAAAACCATATCCGAAAATCCGGAAACTAAAATACATTTTGCCACAGAGTCGTACCTCTATGGTATCCCGATGAGTGAGTATTTCAATATGGAAGAAAAGGTTAAAGCTATCACAGTAGAAGACATAAAAGCTACTGCAAATAAGTATTTCTCGGGCAACTATATGACTATCTCTTTCTCCGAAGGAGACCCCAAAATACAGCTTTTCGATAAGGCACAAATCGATCCTCTGCAGATGCCCGACGAAGAGTATTCGCAGTATTACAAAGACTTCGTGAAGAGACCCGTACAGGCTCCTACGCCTAAATTCACCGATTTCTCCGATATCCAAAGCAAAGACCTATTCAAAGGGGGTAAAATGTTCTACGTGAAAAATCCGAAGAACGATATCTTCTCTCTTACTCTCGAGTATCAGGTAGGTACACATACCGACAAGAAACTCCAGTACGCAGCTAGTCTGATGAACTATGCCGGTACTATGCCAAACCAATCGAACAACGACCTCCGCAGAGAACTTTCGAAACACGGAGCTTCGTATGGTGTGGGCGTCAGCGACAATAAGTTTGTAATCCAAATAGTGGGAAATGAAAGAGACCTCGACAAAATAATGCCTATAATATTCCGTCTATTCCTGATGCCGAAACTCGACAACAAACAGATAGAATCCGTTATGGGTAGCGCCGTCCAAAGCCGTATGTTTGAAAAAAGGATACCCGGAATTATTACCTCGGCTCTGATGGAGTATATCCAGTATGGCGACCAATCGCGTTTTATCGACCGTATTCCGTCGAAGAAACTTATCTTCGTTGGCGAATCGGGCTACAACTTCCTTATCACCAATTCAGACCTTACGACTACCATACAGAAAGTTACCTCTTATCCCGTGAATATACACTACGTAGGAGCCAAGCCTATGGAAGAAGTGGCTAAGATATTGGAAGGTACCGTGCCGACACAGAAGACCATATTAGAACCTCAGAAGAAATTCTACCGCGACCGCATTGCGTACACCGAGCCCGAAATATATTTCTTGCCCAATACCGATATTCAACAAGCAGAAGTTACTATGTATTTCCCGATAGGCAACTACGACAATTCGCAATATGTCGACTACACTGCTTTCTCGCGTTACTTCGGTGCAGGTGGACTCAACAATATCTGTTTCTCCGAAATACGTGAAAAACGTTCGTTGGCTTACAGTACTTACGGTACCGTATCAATGAATCCTATGAACAAAACGAGCTGGTTCATAGGTTCGACAGGTACACAAAACGACAAGGTAAATACTGTAGTAGACATTTATATGGATTTGATCAAGAATATGCCAAAATTCAAGTCATTTGGCAACAATATCAAAACCACCGTAATGACGGAGTTGGCTGAAGATTACGTTACTTTCAGAGGCAAGAGCAGTTATTACGAAAATACCGTTAAGAAGATGGGCTTCACCGAGGATCCGAATAAGACTTGGTACAAGCAAGCCGAAAATTTGACATTCGACAACATCGCTAAGTTCTACGACGAAAAGATAAAGAACGCTCCCGTAATCATCGTGATACACGGAAATCCGAAGTATATCGACATCAAGGATATCGAGAAGAAGTACGGTAAAGTCAACCGCGTGCCTATCTCCAAGATATTCCAAGGAGGCGAAATGTAATAGTTTGTCGAGAACAAATAGACTAAACTTATTTTCATAATAAAAATTCTACTTCCCGTTTCCGCAAGGAGCGGGAAGTTTTTTGTCTGTATGCTTTTTGAATGTATGGTTGGTCTGCGAAAAACGGTTGTTTGGAAGATTAATTTAAGCCTACGGAGTAAAATAAAAGTCATACATATTTTGTATAATAAAAAAAAGTATTACCTTTGCACTCGTTTTATACATATAACATATAATTGTTTTTGGGTCCCATAGCTCAGTTGGTTAGTAGCACCTGACTCATAATCAGGGGGTCCTTGGTTCAAGCCCAAGTGGGACCACACAAAAGAATCTCCTATCGGATTCGTATCGCTAAAGAGGACTATTCTATTCGGAAATAGTCCTTTTTTGTGTCTTATCCGTAAGGTATTAAATATTGCATTACAAAAAATATTACCTTTGTGTGCTATAATTAAAAACCATATTTATCCAAGACCAATAAACTCAGCAAAATGAACATATCGTTATCGTGGTTAAGAGATTATATCGAAACCGACCTGACGGCAGGCGAAATAGCCAAAATACTCACCTCTATAGGTTTGGAAGTGGGGCATATAAGTGAATTCGAGAGCATCAAAGGCGGGCTCGAAGGACTTGTCGTAGGTGAGGTAAAAACCTGCGTGAAGCACGAAAACTCCGACCATCTGCACGTTACTACAGTAGATGTCGGTGCGGGCGAGCCGTTGCAGATTGTATGCGGTGCAGCCAATATTGCCCAAGGGCAAAAAGTGATGGTGGCAACGGTCGGCACCAAGCTCTACGGCGGCGATGAGTCTTTTACGATAAAACGCTCGAAAATACGTGGAGTGGAGAGTTTTGGTATGATTTGTGCCGAAGACGAAATAGGCGTAGGCAAGTCACACGAAGGCATCATAGTTCTGCCTTCGGAGACGGCGGTAGGTACTTTGGCTAAGGATTATTATCGGGTCGAGACCGACACCGTTATCGAGGTGGATATTACCCCCAACCGCTCAGATGCCATCTCGCACTACGGCGTAGCACGCGATTTGTACGCATACTGCTTTGCTCACGGCATCGCAGCCGAACTTCGTCGTCCGCAGTTAGATGAAAGTATTGCACCTAAAGGTAGCAATAACCCGA
This sequence comes from Porphyromonadaceae bacterium, assembly GCA_905372135.1. GTDB lineage: Bacteria > Bacteroidota > Bacteroidia > Bacteroidales > Paludibacteraceae > F0058. The sequence goes on from CAJPNS010000002.1 coordinate 24,713, forward strand.
AAATAGAGGTCAGAGTAGACAATATCGATGCTTGTCCTCGCTATGCAGGGATAAGTCTTATAGGTGTCAGAGTAGACCAATCGCCGCAATGGCTGCAAAATCGTTTGCTGGCAATAGGACTTAGCCCTATAAATAATGTGGTCGATATTACCAACTATATGCTGCACTCTTTTGGGCAGCCGCTTCACGCCTTCGATGCAGACCGTATAGCAGGGCATAAGATAATAGTTCGCAACGCCGTTGAGGGCGAGAAGTTTGTTACTCTCGACGGCGTAGAACGCACTCTTACAAAGGCAGACCTGATGATATGCGATGCCGAGAAACCTATGTGTCTGGCAGGTATCTTCGGAGGATTGCACTCGGGAGTGAGCCAAGATACCAAATCGGTATTCATCGAGAGTGCTTACTTCGACCCCGTCGGTACGCGAAAATCGGCACGTTATCACGGACTGAATACCGACTCGAGTTTCCGCTTCGAGCGTGGAGTGAATCCACACGACACTATCTATGTACTCGGTATTGCCGCCTCGATGATTGCTCGTATTACGGGAGCAACTGTAGCGAGCGATATAGTCGACATTTACCCTAAAACAATAGATGACTTCGAGGTCTGTGTGTCGTTGGCAAAAATACGCTCTCTTGTCGGTAAAGATATTGATACACAGACCATCGAGACCATACTCGAAGGGCTCGAAATAGCGATTGTCTCCAAAGATACTGCTTCCGACGATACCGTTTATCGACTCCGCGTGCCGGCATATCGTACCGATGTACGTAGAGATGTAGATGTAATCGAAGATATTATGCGTATTTACGGGTACAATAATATAGAGTTTTCGCAAAGTGCGAAGATTCCCGTATCGTACCGTACGAAACCGGATAGACATTATTTGCAGAATATCATTAGCGAACAGCTCACGGCTAACGGGTTTTACGAGATAATGAACAACTCGTTCTCGAAGAGTCAATATTACGACTGCCTGACGACTTATCCTTCGGGCAACAGCGTCTCGGTGATGAATGCTCTTAGCAGCGACCTCAATGTTATGCGGCAGACACTGCTTTTCGGCGGACTCGAGAGTCTTGCCTACAACATAAACAGACAGAATGCCGACCTAAAATTTTACGAGTTCGGCAACTGCTATCGTTACGTAGCCGAAGCCCCGAAAGACAGCGACCCGTTGGCTGCGTACTCACAGAGCGAACATCTCGGCTTGTGGATTACCGGCAGACGCCTGCCACAGAGCTGGCTGAGGAAAGACGAAGCCACCTCGGTGTACGACCTGAAAGCGTATGTGCAGAACATACTCATTCGTCTTGGTATAGGTAAGCTGTCTGTCCGAGAGTTCGACAGCGATATTTATAGTCAGGCACTCGAATTGGCGACATCTTCGGGCAAACCGCTTGCCGTGCTCGGGGTGGTGTCGAAAGGCATTCTGAAAACTTTCGATATAAAAGAAGATGTCTTCTTTGCGGATATCTTTTGGGACGAGGCTTTGGCTGAGAGTGTCCGACACACAGTGCATTTGACCGAAATACCCAAATTCCCCGAAGTATCGAGAGACTTGGCTTTGCTTTTAGACAAAAATATCACATTCTCTCAGGTAGAGAATATTGCTTACAATGTGGAACGAAAATTGCTCAGGAGAGTTACTCTTTTCGATGTCTACGAAGGGAAAAATCTCGAAGAAGGTAAAAAGTCGTATGCCGTCAATTTTATCCTGCAAGACAGCGACAAAACCCTTACAGACCGCCAGATAGAGACAATTATGAGTAAGTTGCAGAAGGCGTTCTCCACCGAACTCGGAGCCAGAATCAGATAAACGTTTTGCCTCATCTGTCGCGACGATGTATCTACTTATTACGTTTTTTAGAAATTTGCTCTACGACTTGGGGATTCTTCGGTCGTATCGCTTCGATTTTCCTATTATCACCGTCGGCAATATCACTGTTGGCGGTACGGGCAAGACTCCTCATATAGAGTATTTCGTTCGCCGATATTGTGCCGAAGGCAAGCGTGTGGCTGTCGTCAGTCGTGGATACCGACGCAAGACAAAAGGGATGGTCGTCGCCGACAGTCGTTCGACAGCCGATAGTATCGGAGACGAGCCGTATCAGATTTTCAGGAAATTTCCCCACATTATGCTCGTAGCAGACAGCGACCGTGTCCGTGCCGTAAAATACCTTATGGCACAAGAAGCAAAACCCGATATCATACTGCTCGACGACGGTTTTCAGTATCGACGTCTTGCAGCTGGTCGTCAGGTTGTGTTGGTCGATTACGGGCGTCCCATCTTCGAAGACCGAATATTGCCCTACGGCAGGCTCAGAGAGTGTCGCTGCGGTATCCGTCGTGCAGACGAGGTGATTGTGTCCAAGTGTCCGTCGGATATTAGCGAATCTGCCAAGCAGCAGTGGGCTCAGAGGCTTGGGTTGCCCGAACGTATCGAACTGCGTTTTTCGACACTCGATTTCCTCCCGCCCCGCAACATCTTCTCGGGCGAGCCTTTGGATATGGACGGCAAACACGATTTGCACGTTATTACAGGCGTTGTCCGTGCCGATAGTCTTTACGATTATCTCCGTCCCTTTGCTGCCACAATGGAGCGGACGGCGTTCGCAGACCATCATCGCTTTTCGGCGAGCGATATTGAGTTTATCAACCGTTTAGCCGACCGTGGCACTACTATTATCGTTACCGAGAAAGACGCCTCTAAACTCGTCGCTGCGTCGACTCTTTCGCCTGCTGCCCGCAGACAACTCTATTCCGTCGAGGTCAGGGTAAGATTTTTAGAATAACACAAAAAACAATGAATAATAAAGCATCAATAGGCTTGGCTCTTTCGGGTGGCGGACACAAGGGGTTGGCACACGCAGGGGTATTGCAGTTTTTGGAAGAGCAGAATATACAAATAGACGTTATTTCGGGTACGAGTGCGGGGGCTATCGTCGGGGGATTGTACGCTGTCGGGAAAAAGCCTGCCGAGATTTTAGATTTTTTCAAATCGGTCAAATTGTTTTCGTGGAATCATCTTTCGTTCAGCAAAGCAGGTCTGTTGGATGCGGAAAAATTTATCGAATATTTGGATGACGTTTTCGGGGAAACCAAACTTATTGATTTTCCCAAAGAGATGTACATATCGGCAACGGATATCAACTCCGGACGGCTCAAAACATTCAACCGATACACCAAAGCCAAGGAAGCCATTGCCGCTTCGAGTGCCTTCCCCGGCATATTCTCGCCCGTGCAGATTGAAGGCAAGCTATACTGTGATGGCGGTATTTTAGCCAACTTCCCTGCAAATATCATACAGGGGCGATGCGATTTTCTCATTGGTGTAAATTTGGATACGCAAGAGACAGCTATCAAAGAGAGTAAAGAGTTTGGCTCTATCAAATCGGTGGTTCTCAGAGCTATTGAAATTATGATGATGCAAAATATGGCAACACAAGACAACCTGTGTGATTGGTGTATATTACCCTTAAAATCAACAGACTATAGTACTTTCGAGACTTCCAAAGACCGAATGGACGAAATATTTCATCTCGGTTACGAGGCGGCAAAAAAGGGCTTTAAGACAGTTCGTGAAAAACTGATAAAAGCAGATAAATCAGCCGATTGCAAATAAAACGGTTATTCCCCCTCGCAACGCAAGGTTACGAGGGGATTTTTTTCAATACAAAACGGCATATCCGGATTTTAACGAATAAACTTAAACCAAAACACACTTTGAACAAAACGAAATTTATACCTAACTTTGCCCGAGAATTGTTAGTATCTATATAATTTAATATTAATTTTTTTATGTTTGAACACGAAAGAATAACCTGGCTAAAAAACATCTACCCAGAATTCAAAGAAGAAAAAAGGTTTGAAGAAAATGTTTATCGCCCTTGTGATTTAAAGTATTTTGATTTTTTCAATAGAGAGGAAAAACAATATACAACTGTAATTAATCCCAAAGATATAGTGGGAATAGAATACGGTTTGGGATATAATTGTTACAGAAAAATAAATTGGTATGAACTATTGTGTAACTTGCGTAGATTAGATCATGTTATGAATAACTTTAAGACAAAAAAAGAGGTTATTGACCATATTCATCGCCATTATTCAGAAAATGACAATAAGTGTGTTTGGAAATTTGGAACATGTTATTTTTCCGTCGCTGGTCAGCACAGATTATGCCTTGCTAAATTTTAGATGTACAATCCGTTGAAGTATCCGTTACTGAATTTAAGTTGGATAAAGAGCGTCTGATAAGGTATAAAAAGATAAAATCTATTATCAATGATTTATACAAGCACCATTTTATTAATAAAATAGATAATGAAGAATTAATAAAAGATTCTATACAAAAGGATTTTTGTCTTTTTATCTACAATGAATTAGTAGTTATAGATATTGACTTAATTCCTGATTTTATCAAATACTATGAATCTCATATGGAGCATAAACTTTTTTACAAAATTCAACTTTTTATAAATGACATTTTACACACAAGTGAACACGAAAAAAATATAAAACTAAAAAACAAAAATGATTTTAAAAAAGCAAATTCTCTGATTATAAAGCACAAGATGAAATATTATCAATAATCAATATGCCTTTTTCAATCACTCTTTGGGCTTCTATTGTATTTTTTCTATGAAACACAGAAATATCACAAATAGGCATTGATATAATAGCCCTCTCAGCAACTCTCCCTCTTTAGTTTATTCCAAATGAGAGATTTTGCACAAAACGAAACTTGTCCCAAACCTTGTACAAAACCCGATAACCCAGTACTTTACTTACATAGGCTACAACTACAAGATACGGTGTATGATTTACTCTACCAACTGGGGTTGAAAGACTAAATAGAGACTACAAACGAACAACAAAGATGCTATCTGCACTGCCTAATTCCAAATCTGTCTTGCTGCTATTGGGTAGTGTTGCTATGACAAAGAAATATTATGAATATTGTATAACATCATTATGCTATGAAAAAGACAAAATTAGATGCGAAAACTAATTCATTGTCAGCTTTGTTAGGGCTACGCCCTCTATACTCTGACAATAAATTTAAACTCAGAGTATTATTTTTTGCCTTATATCTACAAAATCAATCTCACTCTTTTTGGCCTACAAAGATGATAGTTTAATACGTAAGGGGGGACGATAAGAAACCAAAAGGGACGAACCGTGTGTGGTATCGTCCCCCTACTGTTATATTTATTTACTTTCTATTTCAATAGGCGTTTCGATAGTTTATCGAGCATATCGACGGTCATCTTCGGCAGGTCGAACTTGGGCGAGAATCCCCATTCGGCTCTTGCACAAGAGTCGTCCATATAGTTAGGCCACGAGTCGGCAATCTTCTGCTTTAGCGGGTCGTGTCGGTACTCCATTACGAAGTCGGGCTTGTGTCGGCGAATCTCGGCGTATATTGCCTCGGGGTCGAAGTGCATAGCCGTTACGTTGAACGAATTGCGGTGAATGAGCTTCGTGGGGTCTGCCTCCATAAGATGAATAGCCGCATCGATAGCATCGGGCATATACATCATATCGAGCAGAGTACCTTTGCGCAGCGGACACTCGAAACGTTCGCCCCTGATGGCAGCGTAATAGATATCGACGGCATAGTCGGTAGTGCCTCCGCCCGGAGGGCAGACATTCGATATAAGCCCCGGAAAGCGTACCGAACGGGTATCGACACCGAAACGTTCGAAGTAGTAGTCCGAGAGCAGTTCGCCCGAAACCTTAGTAACACCGTAGATAGTGCGAGGGCGTTGAATAGTGTCTTGTGGTGTGTTGTCGAGCGGTGTGTTAGGTCCGAAAGCCCCGATAGACGACGGCGTGAATAGAGCCGCTTTGTATTGGCGAGCCACCTCGAGACAGTTGAGCAGCGCTCCCATGCCGATATTCCAGCCCAACATCGGATTTTTCTCGGCGGTAGCCGATAGTATCGCAACGAGGTTGAAAATACCGTCTATTTTATACTTGTCGACAATGTCGGCTATCTGTTTTCCGTCGGTAGCGTCGCAAGGGAGGCATACTCCGCTCTCTTTTATCGCTTGTGTCAGACGGTCGGGGTTCAGGTCGGTAGCTATTACGTTGCTATTGCCATAGACCTCTCTAAGTCTCATCGTAAGTTCGGAACCGATTTGCCCACCGGCTCCCAAAACCAATACTCTTTTCATCTCTATATTTCGTTTTATTTTTTAGGCTGCAAAATTAATAAATTTACGGGACTAAATGGTACCCTTGTCTGATGCTTTTTTTATTTGTTTTGTAGACGGTGTTTTTAGGAAAAATATTTGTTTGTGTGTATCGAAAGTAATACATATCTTTGTACTGAAAACAATGATAATATACCTTTTATTGCAAATCGGTATGAGACATAGAGAAAATGGTTTGATGTCGATTCTCGCTAAGGTAAAGGCGACAACGACAAAGATTATAAGTGGTCTCTTTTGTGGTATCCACGATTGCAAGCAGTTACCGAGAGTCTAATATCACGTAAGAGATACGAAAGTTGGAAACTGGGTTATACGTTGTTTGAGTATATGAAAAAACAAGACTATTAACTAATCTTTGAACAAAAATATCTGGCAATGGAGAGCAATATCATACTATACACAAACGACAATGGCGATGTAAGCGTTCAAGTGCGCTACGAAGACGGTACTTTTTGGCTCACACAAAAGCGTATGGCAGAGCTATTCGGTGTGAATGTCCGTACTGTCAACGACCATTTGCAAAATATATTCGGCTCAGGTGAATTGTCGGAAGAAGGAACTATCCGAAAAATACGGATAGTTCAAAACGAGGGTATCCGCCAAGTGTCACGTGAGGTAACGTTCTATCCTTTGGATGCAATTATCGCAGTGGGGTATCGTGTCAATTCCGAGCAAGCCACACGCTTTCGTAAGTGGGCTACAAAAACACTCAATATATTCACTCAGATTTCGACAAAGAAATCAAGCGACTGAAAGGCGAGTAATAATGGCAATAAAGCAATGGAAATTATTACTTTGCTTATGACTGTGCCGAAAAACAAATAGTACCCTCGCAGGGAATCGAACCCTGATTTGAAGTTTAGGAAACTTCCGTTCTATCCATTGAACTACAAGGGCAAATGCCGTTTCCTTTTTTATCGGAATGCAAAAGTAATCATTTTAGTCCGATTATTCGCACTCAAACGGATAATGTACCTGAGCATAAGGCATAGCACCGCTATCGAACCATACGTCTATGAGGTCGGCTTCTCTCCTCATCGGCTTGCCCGAAGGCGATACCAGAATTATATTGTCTACATACGGACGATGCAGGTCGATATTCTTCTCGCTGTAATTATCGGCAGTATAGACTCCTACCTCGAAGTTCTTATACGGGTTTTCGGTCATTATGCCTGCCTCGATAGACTTGTCTATCTCCTCGATGAGCTCTGCCACAGAGCCGATACATATCTCTTCCTGTCCGTCGTCGGTACGCCATATCGGCAGCGGAGTACCCCAATAGCGGCTACGCGATAGGTTCCAGTCTTGTAGGTTTTCGAGCCATTTGCCGAAACGCCCCGACCCTGTCGATTGAGGCTTCCAGTTGATGGTATCGTTGAGGGCAATCATCTCGTCTTTTACCGCAGTAGTACGGATAAACCACGAGTCGAGCGGATAATATAATACGGGTTTGTCCGTACGCCAGCAGTGCGGATAGTTGTGGGTGTGTTTCTCTATCTTGAATACCTGTCCACGCTGCTTGAGCTCCATACAGATGTCTACATCGAGAGTAACGTCGGTATCGCTCAGATGTTGATCGTAAGCATTTTTCACAAAACGCCCCGCCCACTGTCGGTATGACGGCAGATTGACATTAGTTTTTACAAAATTATCGTCCAAATCGCTTATGTCGAAATATTTTCCCGTCAGGTCTACCATCGGACGAGTGTCGCCTTTCTTATCTACCACAAACAGCGGAGCGATGCCGTTCTGTTTTGCGACCTTGTCGTCGTCGGCACCAAAGGTAGGAGCGATGTGTACGATACCGGTACCGTCTTCGGTAGTTACGAAGTCGCCGCAGATAACCCTGAAAGCCGATAGCTTGCTGCCTGCAAGTACGGGATTTACCCAGTCGAAGAGCTGTTCGTACTCGATACCTTCCATATCTTTACCGCTAAACTTAGCCAAGAGCTCATATTCGTTTTTGCCGACTACACTTGCCAAAAGCGATTCGGCAAGTACCACCGTTACACTCTGTTTGGTGTATTGGTTTTGCGTTTTTATCAATACGTAATCGATATTTGCTCCTACTGCCAGAGCAGTGTTCGAGGGCAACGTCCAAGGTGTCGTAGTCCAAGCTACGAAAAATACGGGCTCGCTGCCTGCTTTTTGTATAAGAGCCTGTGCCTGAGGAGTACTGTTTTTAACTTTGAACTGAGCAATGCAGGTAGTGTCTTTCACATCGCGATATGCTCCGGGCTGATTGAGTTCGTGCGTACTCAACCCCGTACCGGCAGCAGGCGAATAGGGCTGTATGGTATATCCCTTGTACAGCAACCCTTTATCGTACAACTGTTTGAGCAAATACCAGAGCGTCTCTATATAACGGTTATCGTAGGTTATATACGGGTCTGTCATATCCACCCAATAGCCCATCTTCTTCGTAAGGTCTTCCCACTCGCGTGTATATTTCATCACCTCACGCCTACAAGCATCGTTGTACTGCTCCACAGAGATGTTTTTGCCAATATCTTCTTTGGTGATTCCCAGCATTTTCTCCACACCGAGCTCCACGGGCAACCCGTGTGTATCCCAGCCGGCTTTGCGTTTTACCTGATAGCCCTGCATAGTCTTGAAGCGGCAAAAGACATCTTTTATGGTACGAGCCATCACGTGATGTATACCCGGCATACCGTTTGCAGACGGCGGTCCCTCGTAGAATACGAACGAGCGATGTCCTTGGCGTTCTTCCACAGAGCGATGGAAGACATTGTTTTCTTCCCAATACTGCAATATATCTTTATTTATATCGGAGAGGTTAAGTCCCTTGTGTTCACGAAAATACTTCATTTTATCGATTTCTTTTTACGAAGTCGCAAAGTTACAACTTTTTTTGGAGAATTACCTGCAGAAAAACCTTCTCTGTTTGTCGCTCTACATTGATATATAAAAAACTACCTCTCGTAAAATGATACGGGCGGTAGTTTGTGTTATTGGCTAAAACAAATCCGTATGTGTTTTTTTATTTCTTAAGTCGTGAGTTCAGATATTCGAGTACCTCGTCGGTAACTATCAAAGCGTCGTCGGCATACAATACATTGCCGTTCTGAGAGTTTGTCGATATTATCATAGCGAAGCGCTTAGGCTTGTTTATAGCCTCTATAGCCATCGAGAGGCTGTCTTCGATTTGTCTCGAGAGCTTCTGTTGGTTTTCTATGAGCTTATCTTCGAGCGAATCTTTGTATTTGGCAAGCTCTTCGCCTTTGCGTTGCAGGCGGGCTTCTTCTTCTTCTTTCCTTTTGACACTCATAAAGCCGTTGTTGGCTTGTTTTGTCTGGAAGTCGATCACTTCGCGTTGGAATGCCTCTGTCCGTGTGCGGAGTATGCGTTGGCTCTCTTCCATCTTCTTTATCATCGATTCTCGAGCCTCGATAGCAAAGGTATATTTTGCCAAAATGGAGTCTGTATTTACTACTCCCAATACGAAAGCGGCAGTGTCGTTTTTTATGGTCGGAAGAGCCTCGTTTGTGTTTGCCTCTTTCGACGTTTTGCCTTTACAAGATACCAATAGCGATAATGCTACTAAAAACAATAGTGATTTTCTCATTGTCTAATGATTTATATGTTCGTGCAAAGATAATATATTTATTTCTATCTCACACATACAATAATAGTTAAATCACACTATTTGCGTATGTCGTACATCTGTTTTTTGATAAATATTCCTCTTTTAGGGCGATATTGTTTGTTAAAATAGGAGCATTCACTCCCGTGCCTACTCTCTGTTGCGACTCTTCTACGATAGCCTCGTCCCACACCCCCATATCTATGAACGACTGCAAGAGCTGCCTCCCTCCTTCCACTATTACCGATACTACTCCTTGTCGGTACAAGAAGTCGAGCATTTGGGGGATGATATTTTGCCCGAAATCGAGCTTTACAAAGACGATATTTAGGTGCGTTTCGTCTTTGATATCGTTAAAAACGATGGTCTGTGCCGTGCCGTCGAATACCCGATAATTACGGGGTATTCGCAGATTTCTGTCTATAAAAATCCTTATCGGATTTCTTCCTGTCCACTTGCTTACGGTCAGATGAGGATTGTCGAGAAAGACGGTGCGTGTGCCTACCATTATTGCGGCTTCGCGGGTGCGGATTTGGTGGTTGAGAGTTTTGGTGATGGTGTTCGAGATTTTGAGCGGAGGCAGCTCGGGGCTCTCTCTGACGATATCGATAAAACCGTCGGCGGTCTGTGCCCATTTCAGTATTATGTACGGGCGATGCCGCTTTGTAAAGGCGATAAATCGCCTATTGAGCAGGTGGCATTCTTCGGCTAATACTCCTTCCGTAACATCGATACCTGCCTGCCGAAGCAGACCGATGCCTTTTCCGTTTGCTTTGGGGTCGACATCGCGCATACCTACGACGACGCGGGGGATGCCGCTTTTTATAATCGACTGTGAGTCGGAAGGCTCGATGTTAACGTATAGAGTAGAGTGTCGGAGCAGCGATTTGTCACTTACCGCAGCAATAGCCTTCTGCTCTGCGTGAAGCTCGCCGCAACGACCATACCCCTCGCCGATGATTTTACCGCTGTGTACCACAACCGCACCTACCAGAGGACTTGGCGAGGTCTGTCTTTCGGCATAGCGGGCAAGAGTAAGGCATCTATTGATATGGATTTCATCGTTGTTCATCGGCAATGGTCTATATTACGCCACAAAATTATATAAATATTAGACAATAGCTCTTAGTTGAACGATTGCGAAGCCTGTATGCCATTGATTATTAAAAATTTTTTACATAGAGAAAAAATTACTACCTTTGCACCCCGAAAACTCGTAATTAATAATTATAAAATCAAAACACAAAACACGATATGAAAAAAGCAATACTTTTTCTATTTTTCTTCGCTGCCCTCGCTTCCGTAGCCGTAGGGCAAAATGCTACTGATTGGTTTATAACAGTATGGAAACCTGAGGGGACTACTATTAGTTTTAATGCTACCGGTAATGGATATACTTTGAAGTGTGTCCAACTCGATGGTTCGGGCAATGAAATTCCTTCTACAATGCAGACGTTTACGGGAGTCAACGGAAGCTACACTATAACAACAGGAATTACGGCAGGACAGCTGTACCGTATATATGCATACGGCGGTACTTTCAATAAGGTAAACTTTTTTAATTTGAAAACCCTCCTAAAAGTAGAGCAGTGGGGTACTACCGTATGGAGTTCTTTTTATCAAGCATTTAAGGACTGTAGCATTCTTGACGTAACTGCCACAGATATCCCCAATCTTTCTATTTGCCAAAACTTGAGTAGTATGTTTTCAGGTTGCACAAGCCTTGTAAATGCCAATGGCTCTATATCTGGCTGGCAGACGGCGAATGTTACCGATATGAATAATATGTTCGATGGAGCAACTGCATTCAATCAGCCGTTAAATTGGAATACACAGAATGTTACCAATATGAGTACGATGTTCACCAGTGCTACGGCATTTAATAGTGCATTAAATTTCAATACTCAGAATGTTACCAATATGAGTATGATGTTCGCCAACGCCACTTCATTCAATCAACCGCTAAACTGGAATACTCAGAATGTTACCGATATGAGTATGATGTTCTTCTCTGCCACTTCATTCAATCAACCGCTAAACTGGAATACTCAGAATGTTACCAATATGAGTATGATGTTCTTCCAAGCTACGGCATTTAATAGTGCATTAAATTTCAATACTCAGAAAGTTACCAATATGAGCCAAATGTTCTCCGGCGCAACTTCATTCAATCAACCAATAGGTAACTGGAACACACAGAAAGTTACCGATATGTCTCATATGTTCTCCGGCGCAACTTCATTCAATCAACCAATAGGTAACTGGAACACACAGAAAGTTACCGATATGTGGAATATGTTCTTCTCTGCCACTTCATTCAACCAACCGCTCGATAGTTTTAAGATAAATGATATTACCACGATGACGAATATGCTTCAAGGTAGCGGTATGAGCTGCCAAAATCTCTCGTCGACACTCGACGGCTGGGCTACGCAGGCTACGGCTCTCGGTAAAAACAATGTATACTTGGGTCAAATCGGTTACTACAACGAGACGGGTAAGGCTGCTATCAATACTCTTAAGAACAATCACAACTGGACTATCACGGGCGGGCAGTTTGCTCCCGGATGTATCTTGCCCGATGACTGGTTCGTAACCGTATGGGATATAACCAAGCCTACCGACCGTACAAACGACAACCCTGCTTCGACCATAGCATTCCCTTGTTTTGGTAGTGGCTATACGCTATATTGGGAAGACGCAGACGACCCTACTCCTCCAGGGAAACACGGTACCGTAACCGTAACGACGAGTCCGTATTACCTCGCCGTACCTTCGGGTACGACAAAAGTACGTATCAAAGCACATAAAGGGAAAGGTACGTTGTCGACTATCTTACATGATATCGGGGGTGTCGACCCTAAAAGGCTTATTGCCGTCGAGCAGTGGGGTACAACCAAATGGACTACTTTTGACAGAGCCTTTTACGGTTGCGAAAATATGGATGTAACTGCATCCGACAAACCCGACCTTTCGGCTTGTCAGAACTTGAGGCGTATGTTTTTTAGTTGCAGAAGTCTTGCAAATGCCAATGGCTCTATATCCGGATGGCAGACGCAGAACATTACCAATATGGAACGCACGTTTTCAAGAACTACCGCTTTCAACAAGCCGCTCAACAATTGGAATACGGCAGAAGTTACCAATATGAACGGTATGTTCCAAGAATCCGGATTCAACCAATCGCTCGACAATTGGAATACGTCGAAAGTTACCGATATGGGCAGTATGTTCTATGGAAATACTGTATTCAACCAACCGCTTAATAGTTGGGATGTCTCGAAAGTTACCGATATGAACAATATGTTCGGTAGAGCAACTTCGTTTAATCAGGATATAAGTAGCTGGAATACGGGCAAGGTTACCGATATGTGGAATATGTTCCTCTTTGCCACTGCATTCAACCAACCGCTCGACAACTGGAATACTGCGGAGGTTACGAATATGATAAATATGTTCTACGGAGCTACCGCATTTAATCAACCGCTAAATAGTTGGAATACTGCGAAAGTTACGAATATGAGTAGTATGTTCAACATCGCAACTTCGTTTAATCAACCGCTAAATAGCTGGAACACAGCAAAAGTTACCAATATGAGTTATATGTTCTCCGGAGCAACTTCGTTTAATCAACGGCTCGATAGTTTTAAGATAAATGATATTACCGCAATGGAAAGTATGTTCAGTAACTGCGGTATGAGTTGCGAAAATCTCTCTACTACACTCGACAGCTGGGCTACGCAGGCTACGGCTCTCGGTAAAAACAATGTAAACTTAGGTCAAATCGGTTACTACAACGAGACGGGTCAGGCGGCTATCAATACTCTTAAGAACAATCACAACTGGACTATCACGGGCGGGCAATTTGCTCCCGGATGTATCTTGCCCACATACTACGTCTCGGAGTGGGACTTGTCGAAGCCGGTGTGGCCTACTCGCCCCGATGCTGCTACTACGCTCGTAACAAACTTAGTAGGTGGAGAGTTTACACTAATGTGGGAAAACTTGAATAATCCCTCCGACAACGGTTTTGTTACCATAGCCTCAGGTACGCCGACAAATCCTTGTAAAATTCCAGGTCTTACGGCAGGAGCCAAGTATCGTGTCGTAGCCTTCTCACCCAATCCCGCAGGACTTACCGGTTTATGTGCCGAGAAAGCCGATAATCAAAGGCTTATCAAGGTAACCCAGTGGGGTACTACCCAATGGACTTCGCTTACAAAAGCTTTCAGTGGTTGCGGCAATATGGATGTAACGGCTACCGACAAGCCCGACCTTTCGGTAGTAACTGACCTATCGTATATGTTTGAAAGTTGTGGGCTCGTTTATAATACCTCTATAAACGATTGGGATGTCTCACATATTACTAATATGAGTAATATGTTTGCTGCTGCAACCGAATTTAATCAACCGCTTAATAGCTGGGATGTATCGCATGTTACCGATATGAGCTATATGTTTGCCGAAGCGTTAAGGTTCAATCAACCGCTAAATAATTGGATTGTTTCGAATGTAAAAAATATGTCGGGTACGTTTGCGGCAGCAATGAAATTCAACCAAAACATAAATAGTTGGGATGTGTCGAATGTAACCGATATGAGCAATATGTTTGGTACTGCAAGAGACTTCAACCAGCCGCTTAACAATTGGACTACTTCAAAAGTTACCAATATGAGCGGTATGTTTGGCAGTGCAGAGGCATTCAACCAAGATATAAATAGCTGGGACGTATCGAAGGTTACAAATATGGAGAGTATGTTCAACAGAGCCAAAGCATTCGATAAGCCGCTAAATAACTGGGACGTATCGTCTGTAAACAAAATGACAGGTATGTTTGGCGGAACGGAGGCATTCAACCAAGATATTACGGGCTGGAATGTATCGGCGGTAACCAATATGCAGAGTATGTTTGAGCGAGCATTGGTATTCAATCAAGATATCAAGGGTTGGGATACTCGCAATGTTACCGATATGCGAAGTATGTTTAAGCAGGCAGCCGCTTTCGACCGAGATCTCGGCTTGCTTCGTATCGATGCTCTTACTAACGGCATGGAGATGTTTGCCTCTTCGGGTATGAGCTGCGACAACTACTCCAAGACCCTCAAGGGCTGGGCAGAGAGCAGCCACACGCCATCGAATGTAAACTTCGCCACACAGACAGGTACTCCGTACGGACGCCACGGCAAGCCACACCGCGATAAACTCACGTCGCAGAAGAGCTGGACTATCTCGGGCGACAACCTCGACCTCGCTTGCAGTATCGGTCTTATCACTCCCGATGTATACGTCTCAGAATGGGATATGTCGAAGCCACATAGTACGGGAAATGCTACGGAACTTGCTACTAACTTCTTAGGTACTAACTTCGTAGTAGAGTATATCAACTTGGCAGACCCTACCGATAAAGGCATAGTAACCAACGCCAACGGTGTGCTTTACTCACCGTTTAAACTTACAGGTCTTAGGGCAAATGCCAAATACCGCCTTATAGCCTACGCCAACCCCGGTGTGCCGGGAAGTGTCTTTAAGGGACTGAATGCGTCCGGAAGCGACGCCAAAAGGCTCTCGAAAGTAACTCAGTGGGGTACCAACGTGTGGACATTACTGGTTGGAGCATTCGAATCTTGCATAAATATGGACGTAACGGCTACCGACCGTCCTACACTTACGGGAGGAATAAGCCTTGCTTCTATGTTCAGAGGTTGCACGTCGCTTGTATACAATCCATCTATAAATAATTGGGGGACTGCAGATGTTACCAATATGGGAAGTATGTTCTCAGGAGCTACCTCATTCAACCAACCGATAAGCAGTTGGAATACGGGAAGTGTCACCGATATGGGCAATATGTTCTCAGGCGCTACCTCATTCAACCAACCGATAGGTAACTGGAATACTGGTAATGTTACCGATATGGCTTATATGTTCGAAGGAGCTACCTCTTTCAATCAACCTATAAACTGGAACGTACAGAATGTCATTCTCATGAGAGGTTTGTTAAAAGGTGCTACGTCGTTCAACAAACCCTTTGGTACTACTTTTGCCTCCAGTCTGACAAACACACTTGATATCAGTAGAATGTTCGAGGGAGCAACTTCTTTCAACCAACCGATAGTTAACTGGAATACTGTGAGTGTTAATATTGTGGAAGATATGTTCTATAATGCCACTTCGTTCGACCAGCCTCTCGACGGCTTGAAGTTCGACTCTCGTCCGTCGATGGGCAATATGTTGTACAATAGCGGTATCAGCTGCCACAACCTTTCGGTTACTTTCGATGCTTGGGCTACACAGGCTACGGCTCTTAGCTATACGGGCGTAACCTTGAATCTCGATGCAAACAAGTACTACAATGCACAGGGGCAGACAGCTCTCAATACCCTTACAACCGCTCCTCTCAACTGGACTATCACCGGTGGTACCTTTGCCGCAGACTGTTTTACTCCCAACGATTGGTTCGTTACAGTGTGGGATTTGACGAAGCCTACCAACCGTACAAACCATAACCCCGCTTCTACGATATCTTTCGGTGTTTCAGGTAGCAATTATAAAATATATTGGGAAGATGTAAACAATCCATTGACACACGATACGTTAACGGTACCGTTTTCGTCGTTCATTAATCGGTTTTACCTTACCGTACCGGCGGGTACCACTAAAGTACGTATCAAAGCATATAAAGGAAGAGGTTCTCTTAATAGTCTCCGAAACATGAATATCGATGACCCTGAAAGACTTATTGCAGTAGAACAGTGGGGTACTGCTCAGTGGAGTTCGTTCGAATATGCATTCCATTTATGTAAAAATATGGATGTTACTGCCACCGACCGCCCGAACTTAACCGCTTGCACCTCTTTAGGCGGTATGTTTCATAAATGTACAAGTCTTGTAAATGCAAATGGCTCTATTTCGAGTTGGAATACAGAGAATATTACCACTATGATAGGTATGTTCTCAGGAGCTACGTCATTCAACCAACCGTTGAATTGGAATACCGAGAATGTTACCGATATGGCTGAGATGTTCGAAGGAGCTACGTCGTTCAATCAACCGTTGAATTGGAATACCGAGAAAGTTACTACAATGCAAGCTATGTTCGCGGAAGCTACGTCGTTCAATCAACCTCTTAATTTCAATACACAGAATGTTACTCGACTGGGCGCTATGTTCTCAGAAGCTACGTCGTTCAATCAACCTCTTGATTTCAATACACAGAATGTTATTTATATGAATTTCATGTTTCAGGGAGCTACGTCGTTCAACCAACCGATAAACTGGAATATACCGAATGTTATTAGTATGGAATTTATGTTCTCCGGAGCTACGTCGTTCAACCGTCCCTTTGGCTCTACCTTTACCTCCAGTATGTCGAATACGCAGGATATGGGAAGAATGTTCCAAGGAGCTACGTCGTTCGACCAGTCCCTTAATGATTTTAAGATAGATGCGGTTTACAGTATGTATAATATGCTCAAAGGCAGCGGTATTAGCTGCGAAAACCTCTCTACTACGCTCGATAGCTGGGCTACGCAGGCTACGACTCTCGGAAAAAACAATATAAACTTGTACGATATCACGACCGTACCTAACATGTACAACGAGATGGGACGCGATGCTATCACTGCCCTTCAGGCACGCAACTGGTATATCTCGGGCGGACGCTTCGCACGCGGCTGCGTATCGCCCGACTACTACGTCTCGATGTGGGATATGTCGCAGCCTGCTGTTACGGGTACGGCTACGGATCTTGTAACCAATCTCTGGGGCAGCAGCTTCAGAGTAGAGTGGAAAAACCTCGACGACGGTACTACGGGAGCAGCTATTGCAACTACCACTACCGCACCGTATACCATCACCGGACTTACGGCAGGCAAACGCTACCGCGTCGTTGCGTATGCTGACCCGTCGAACCCAAGTAGTGCATTTAGTAAATTGGCCACTATGAAAGGAGGCGGCTATACTACCATTACCGACGCCCAACGTCTCGACTCGGTAACACAGTGGGGCACCAACCGGTGGACGTCGCTCGATAGTGCATTCTTCCATTGCAGACGCATGGACGTAACTGCAACCGACGTACCCGACCTACGCGGAGTAAAAGACTTGTCATTTATGTTTTACCATTGCGATAGTCTCATATACAACCCCACAATAAATACTTGGCGAACCGATAGTATTACCAATATGCGAGATATGTTCGGTGAGTCTCCAAAATTCAATCAACCTCTCGGTAGTTGGAATACTGCGAAAGTTACCGATATGCACGGAATGTTCGAGGGTGCACACAATTTCGACCAGAATATCCACAATTGGAATACCGGAAAAGTTACCGATATGTCGCAAATGTTCCTTCGTGCATTTAAATTCAATCAGCCTATAGGAAGTTGGAATACAGCTAATGTTACTAATATGGCATATATGTTTGCATTTGCTACTTCGTTCAACAAACCTCTGTATTGGAATGTAGAAAAGGTGATGAATATGGCATCGATGTTCTGGGGAGCTGATGCATTTGACCAAGACTTGTCGTATTGGACTTTAAAGAGTGTTACCAGTGCGGGAGATATGTTCAAAGCGGCTCTCAATAAAGGTATGAGTTGCGGTAATTATTCTGAAACGTTGCAAGGTTGGGCTATAAATCCGCTTACGAAGACAGGCTTAAACTTTGGCGGACAAGACAATAGACAGTACAATATAATAGGTAAAGAGTCACGCGATATTCTGACGAAACCCATCGCCAACGGAGGTAAGGGCTGGACTATCTCGGGCGATACCTACGACAAAAACTGCGGTATCGACTATGTATGGACGGGAGCCGTCTCTACCAATATAGCCGATAATGGCAACTGGCAAGGAGGACAGCATCCCGGGTCGAGCCCGATACTCGGTGAGTTCCGAGCTACGGTAGCCTTCGACTCTCTGGCAGTGCGAGATATGCATATACCGTCGTTGCCGTATACACCGCCGGGAAGTACTCCAAACTACATACACTTCTATAGTTTCGGTAATCTTATCAATAACTCGAATAAAAAAGTGGTGATAGAACCTAATGGGCACCTTCATATAAATAAGTGGGTATTCGGTAGCTCTACTCCTGCCGATGTCGATAAGATAGTAATAAAGGCAGACAATACTCGCCCGAACGGCTCGCTGATACTTGCCGGACAGCCATGCGACAAGCCCGTATATGCTACTGTAGAGATGTACTCTAAAGCAGGCCGAGAGGCTACCGCAATGACATGGACAGACAACATACCGTCGTCACCGACGAAAGACAGCCTATTCTCTGTCCACTACCGCTGGCAGTATATTGGCGTTCCTGTCGATGGCGAGGTAGCCAATGCCTTCTACGGCTCGTACCTGCGTAAGTACGATGAGACCTACAACGACCCCAATCACTACTATGGCAAGTGGCGTAAACTCGGAGCCAATGAAACATGGCAGCCACTCGTACCCTTTGCGGGCTACGAGGTTACAAGCCGCACACCTAAGGTATACGTCTTCAAAGGACGCCTTCTGCACTGCCCGCAAGAGCTGACACTTACCCGCCAGGCAGCCGAGGTTTCGGCAGTACACTCGTCGTTTACCGACCCGCGTGAGCGCCGCTGGGAGCTTGGTCACAATGTCTTCGGCAACTCGTACACGTCGGCTCTCATGATAGGACAAGGCAAACTCTTCGCCGACCTCGAAGCTAAGTACCCGTTAGGACAAGAACCTATCGAGGGCACCGTATATGTATACAATACGGGCAGTATTGCCGACTGGGCAGGCGGCACCACTCTCGGATCGGGACCCGGACAGTACGTTGCGGTACCCGTATTCAGTGCCACAGCACTCTCGGAACAATA
>CAJPNS010000003.1 GCA_905372135.1 Porphyromonadaceae bacterium
TATTCTCCCTCGCCTGCGGGAACTACACAGCTTATTTCCACCTCTATTTCGGGCGAGGCGATAGGATCCAACAACGATACGAACTTGACATTCTTTACTCGCTCTATTTCAAAACGTTCTGCTCTGCTTATAGAAAAGAGTTCTTCGGCTATCTGTATCAGACATACGCCCGGAGTAACAGGCTTCGATGGGAAATGAGCTTTGTAAATGACGCTATCGGCATCGAGACGCAGCCCGAAAGTAGCCACGTCTTCGCCAACGTCTTGTTTTACAATCGAATAAAGATTGTCTTTGAACAACATAGTTATATTGTGGTCTATCGGTTTGTAATTTTAAATTTGGTGTCGTCTATCTTTTGGTTCAACTCTATTTTGTCGAAGACAATGGTAGTACAGTCGCCGCTATTTTCGTGCATTACGATTTCGATAGCGACCATTCGCTTGGTATCTATCTTGATATTTATCTGCCGATAATAGCTTTTGAGTCGCTTGCCGACGGGATATAGCTCTATCTGTACGGTTTCCAACGATATATCGAATATTTCGCTCGAAAACATCTTGCCGTCGGCTATATTACTTCCGTTTATCATATTGATTATCAGACTGCCGAGCTGTTTTATAGCTTGGCTATTGCCTACGCTTTTACCGTTGTTGTCGAGCAATCGTGTTTGTTTACCGTTTACGACCAATACCGATTTGGTGGGAGCCACATACTCCCATGCCAACATCGAAGGGCTACTATAATACATATTGCCCTTACTTACAGCACTTCCGGCAACTAATACAGAGTTTTTGGTCTGAGTGAACCCACACTGCAACGACGCAATTTCTTTTGACTTGGCGATAAACTCCTTCTCGAACTGTCGGCGCTGTGTGTCTGTGAGTTTTCGAGGTTTCTGAGCCGATACCACCGCAGCAGAGAGCATAGCGACAATTACGACCGATAGTTTGATATTAATTTTCATCTTCAACGGATAAATATATTTGTTTTTCAGTCGGTTACTTATGTTTATTACTAATCAAATGTATTGTAAAGATAGCGAATATTCCCAAAGCCGTCCCAATCGTATTGGCTACGATATCGTATATAGACGCCGTGCGATACGGCAAAGCCCACTGAACCGCTTCCATAGCCACCCCTAACGCGATGGCAATCGTCGCCACCTGCCATAAGCTGCGACTACTCAGACATATACGTCCGATACGACAGAAACCATCTACCAGAAAGGCTACCGTAAAGGCAAGATACATAACGATATGCACTATCTTGTCAGCAAAGCGTATACCGTAGCTTGGCAACCCCGACGAAGGCATTACCGACAGTATTACTATCAGCACCCCGACTGCTATGGTAAATCTTCTACTGCTCAGGCTGTTGCACACCGGCATCGTACATAATAGATTAATAGTATTTTATCTGCTTACCGTAAATATCAGACAATAAGTTATTTGCAAGACGAGACGCTCCGAAGCGGAAAAAGTCTTTGTTCATCCACTCTTCGCCAAGTATATGGTTTACAATCGTATAAAATCTTACAGCCTCCTCGGTAGTAGCTATGCCTCCCGCAGGTTTGAAGCCAATCTTGACGCCTGTGGCTTGATAGTACTCTCTGATAGTGTGGCACATAACATAAGCCGCTTCGAGTGTGGCAGCCGGCTCGGTCTTACCGGTCGACGTTTTTATAAAATCGGCTCCGGCAGCAATAGCCAAAAGCGAAGCACGCTTAATGTCGTTCATAGACGGCAACGAACCGCTCTCGAGTATCACTTTGAGATGAGCATTTCGTGCCGACGCCTTTATCTCTTCGATTTCGTCGAATACTTCTTGGTATCTGCCGCTAAGATATTTACCCACAGATATTACCACATCTATCTCGTCGGCTCCGGCAGCTGCCGTAAGAGCTACTTCTGCCACCTTAGCCTCGATGAATGTCTGCGACGACGGGAAACACGCCGATACAGCCGCTATCTTCGTGTCGCCTGTGAGAGTCTGCCTTGCAATAGGTACAAGAGCAGGGTAAACACAAACGGCGGCTACGTTGTCGATGTCTGCGATGTGATGAGGAAAGTCATTGACTCGCTTCATCATATCCTCTATTTTCTCTTCCGTATCGGTCGAGTTGAGCGACGTTAGGTCGATTAGCGAAAAACAACGCCGCCACACGGATACGTTGTTATTACTGTCAAATTCTTCGGCTATTATGCGTTGTACCTCGTCGGACACCTTTCGGTCGTCGAGGTTGAAATCGTATTTGCCAAACAATGCTTCTATGCTTTTCATATCGATAATTTTATTTTTTAATACGTTTAAGAATGTTTTTCGTATCTGTCTATCAGCGCCAACAGTTTGTCGACGGCTTCGTCTTCGGGTATATTGCGTTCGACGCAAGTTTTGCCCTTGTAGAGCGATATTTTCCCTTTACCCGCTCCGACGTAACCGTAGTCGGCATCAGCCATTTCACCCGGACCATTTACGATACAGCCCATTACGGCGATTTTGAGACCGACCAGGTGTGAGGTGCGTTCTCTGACTCGACGCACGGCAGTCTGCAGGTCGAACAGCGTACGTCCGCAGCTTGGGCAAGAGATGTACTCCGTCTTGGTGATTCGGCTGCGGGTAGATTGCAATATCCCGAAAGCAACGGGTATCTCGGCTTCGGGCGGCTCCGAAAGCGATACCCTGATAGTGTCGCCTATACCGACGGCAAGGAGCGAACCTATACCGACGGCAGATTTGATACGTCCGTCTTCGTCGCAGCCCGCCTCGGTAACGCCAAGATGGAGAGGAAAATGAAAGTCCTCGGCGTCCATTTTTTCTACCAATAATTTCACAGCCTCTATCATTAATACTGTGTTAGAGGCTTTTAGAGAAATTACTATCTGGTCGAAATTCTCTTGGCGACACATACGTAAAAGCTCCAAACAGCT
Source organism: Porphyromonadaceae bacterium (assembly GCA_905372135.1). Classification (GTDB taxonomy): domain Bacteria; phylum Bacteroidota; class Bacteroidia; order Bacteroidales; family Paludibacteraceae; genus F0058. The sequence goes on from CAJPNS010000003.1 coordinate 2,928, forward strand.
CTCTGCCATACCCATAGGCGTATCGCCATAACGATTCATCATACGCTCGCCGAGCGAACCGTGATTGACGCCTATACGCACTGCCGTACGGTGTTTTTTGCAGACATCGAGAAACTCCACAAAACGTTCTCTTAGCACCAGACGCTCCTGCTCAAACTCTTCGTCGGTGTAGTCTGTGGTGAAATCTTTTTTTATCGGTTTGATGAAATTGCCTGGGTTGATACGTACTTTATCGACTACGCAGGCGGCTTTGAGTGCTACCGAAGAGCTAAAATGCACGTCGGCAACAAGAGGCACGGCAATACCGTCGGCAGCGAGGCGTCTTTTTATCTCCGCAACGCTATTGACCTCGCGTTCGCCTTGTGTCGTTAGTCTTATAATCTCAGCCCCCGCAGCCACACAACGTTTTATCTGCTCCACAGAGCCTTCTATATCGTTGGTATCCGTATTGGTCATTGTCTGCACACGCACAGGATTGCTGCCGCCTATACCTATGTTGCCTACACGTACCTCTATTGTCTGTCGCCTTTCCATAGCTATTTTTCTGTCGTTTTTTTCTATTTTGTTTAAAATAACAATATCGTATAATATTTTTTTGTACCTTTGCACTCTCGATTCATTTACGGAAAAATGTCAGAGTGGTCGAATGAGCCGCACTCGAAATGCGGTGTACGGGCAACCGTACCGGGGGTTCGAATCCCTCTTTTTCCGCCAGCGTATCAACACATACGGTCGAAATAATCTTGGTGAGTAAACTGTTTGAGCAAAACAAACTCACCATTTTCTTTTACGATACCGATAGACGGGTGCGACACACCGTTGAACATCGTGGTTTTCACCGTAGTGTAATGAATCATATCTTCGAATATGATAATATCGCCTATCACGAGCGGCTTCGGGAATACCCAGCTGCCGACGAAATCGCCCGAAAGACACGAATTGCCTCCCATACGGTAGACGTTGTTCACCTGTGCATCGGGTTGGGTCATCTCGGCTCCGTATATGCGTGGTTGATAGGGCATTTCGAGACAGTCGGGCATGTGGCAGGCAAACGATACATTAAGCATCGCCGTCCAAATACCATGATTCTCTACTATGTCTTCTACCTGTGCTTTGAGTACGCCTGTTTGCCATACGAAAGCGGCGCCGGGTTCGAGTATTATGTGCAGATGCGGATATTTCTGTCTGAATGCCGATATGACTTCTATTAGGTGATTGATATTGTAGCCATTGCGGGTCATCAGGTGTCCTCCGCCCATATTGAGCCACTTCACCTGCCGTAGTTGTCGGTCGAATTTGTCTGCCAAGCCGACAAGTACTTTTTCCAAGTCGAACGACGAGTTTTCGCAAAGTACGTGAAAATGAAGACCTTCTACACCGTTGGGTAGTTTCTCGGGAAGTTGTTCGGCTGTGATTCCTAAACGCGAGCCCGCTTTGGCAGGATTGTAGAGGTCGGTCTCTACCACCGATATTTCGGGGTTTATCCGCAAGCCGCACGATATGTCTCTGCCTTGGGTATGACCGTAATACTTCTCGAACTGAGCTAACGAATTGAACGTTATATGTGTGCTACACTCCGCCAATTCGTCGAACTCGCCGTCGGTATAGGCGGGAGAGTAAAGATGAGCCTTGTTGCCGAACTTATCTACCGATAAACGAGCTTCGGCAAGCGAACTTGCCGTGGTATGTGTAACGTACTCTTTTATTATGGGGAAGACCTTCCACATAGCAAACGCCTTGAATGCCATTATAATCTCGACACCTGCTCTGCGGCTTACTTGTGCGATAGTGTCGAGGTTTTGCCTCAGCAGTCGTTCGTCGATGACAAAGCACGGCGAGGGTATCCGGTCGCTATGGAAGAGAGTTGTGTGCGAAGTGTTCATTTGCCAACCGAAAACAGTAATTTAATGTTCACTAAAAAAACGCCTCACTCTACCGTTACGGATTTAGCCAAGTTGCGAGGTTGGTCTACATTTTTACCTTTACAAACGGCTATGTGATATGCCAACAGTTGCAGCGGTATCGATGTTATAAGCGGTTCGAGGCTGTCGACGGTAGCGGGAACCTCGATACAGTAATCGGCAAGTTCTTGCAGTTTGTGGTCGCCTTTGTTGACGATGGCTATTATCCTGCCTTTACGAGCTTTGACTTCCTGCATATTGCTTACAACCTTTTCGTATAGAGAATTCTGAGTAGCAATGAATACGACAGGCATCTCTTCGTCTATGAGGGCTATGGGACCGTGTTTCATCTCGGCAGCGGGGTAACCTTCGGCGTGTATGTACGAAATTTCTTTCAGTTTCAGAGCTCCTTCGAGTGCCACAGGGAAACAATAGCCTCGACCGAGATATATGAAATTGCGTGCGTATGTGAATATCTTTGCCAAATCGGCAATCTTATCGTTGTGTTTGAGTACATCTCTTATTTTGTCGGGTATTAGCGACAGCTCTTTTATCATTTTCAGAAACTTATCGTGTTCTATGATATTTTTTGCTTTTGCCAGAGCCAGAGCAAACATAGTGAGTACCGTCACCTGACCTGTAAATGCTTTGGTAGAGGCTACTCCTATCTCAGGTCCGACGTGTATGTACGACCCCGTATGTGTTACACGCGGTATCGACGACCCTACGGCGTTGCAGATACCGTATACGAAGGCTCCTTTTTCGCGTGCAAGTTCTATGGCTGCCAATGTATCTGCCGTCTCGCCCGATTGCGAAATGGCTATCACCACATCGTTAGGGCTGATTACCGAATTGCGATACCTGAACTCTGAGGCATACTCCACATCGACGGGTATTTTACAGAATGTTTCTATTAAGTATTTGCCTATCAGTCCACTGTGCCACGAAGTACCACAGGCAAGTATCACTATACGGTTGGCATTGAGCAGTGTCTGTTTGTTGTCTATGATAGCGGCGAGTTTCACGTCGTTCAGGTCTACGTTTACTCTTCCTTTCATACAGTTGATAAGGCATTCGGGCTGTTCGAATATCTCTTTTAGCATAAAGTGCGGGTAACCTCCTTTTTCCAATTGCCCAACATCGAGCATCACTTCTTTGATTTCGGGAGTAACCTCTACATTGTTGAGTTTCTTTACCTTCACTCCGCTTTTTAGATTGATGACGGCTATTTCGTCGTTGTCGAGGAAAATCATCTGCTTGGTGTACTCTACGATAGGCGAAGCGTCGGACGCCAAGAAAAATTCCCCGTCGCCTATGCCTATTACCAACGGACTGCTTTTGCGTGCCACTATCAGAGTTTCCGGATTGTTGCGGTCTATTATGGCGATGGCATAAGCTCCTATTACCTGATTTAGAGCAACCTGTACGGCTGTTACCATATTGCTTTTGTCTCGTTGATATATATATTCAATAAGGTGTACGAGCACTTCGGTATCGGTATCCGAGACAAACTCTATGCCTTTGGCTTGTAGTTTTTTCTTCAAATCGGCATAATTCTCGATAATACCATTGTGTATGAGAGCGATATTCTTTGTCTTGGAGTAATGAGGGTGGGCGTTTATCTGGCTGGGTTCGCCGTGAGTAGCCCAACGTGTGTGGGCTATACCGATACAACCGGTACTATCCTTACCCTCGACAAAATGCTCTAAATTAACCACTTTACCTTTGGTTTTATAAACATTCAGTTCGTCGTTGGCGTTTATCAGAGCCAGCCCTGCAGAGTCGTAGCCTCTGTATTCGAGGCGATGGAGTCCCTTTATCAATATCGGATAAGCCTGCTGCTTACCTACATAACCTACTATTCCACACATAATAGTCTTATTTACTCTATTTTAGTTTATAATTTGAGAAAAATTACGACCACAAAGTTATATATTTTTTTTCACTATTGGTCGAAAATAACTTTAGCCTCGCTCTGGTATTGATTACCAAAGCACTACACACATCGACAAACAATATCGCCGATGAGGTAACGGTCTATCTTTTTGCTGCGAAAAAACTTTGTATCAGCTCTTTGCACTCGCCACTCATAACACCACCGATTACATCTGTCTTGGGGTGTAAAATACCGCCGATGCGGCTGAAGCCTCGTTTCTCGTCTGCAGCACCGAATACTATCCTACCTATCTGCGCCCAACTCAGAGCCCCGGCACACATAACACACGGCTCGAGAGTAACATAGAGCGTACAGTCTGTAAGGTATTTACCTCCGAGATAATTGGCTGCCGAGGTGATAGCCATTATTTCGGCATGAGCCGTAACATCTTTGAGACGCTCTGTAAGGTTGTGGGCACGAGCTATGATACTGTCGTTACAGATGACGACTGCTCCTATCGGTATTTCGCCCTCATCGAAAGCATAACGAGCCTCTTTGAGGGCTTGCTGCATATAGTAAATATCGGTCATTTAGCGATGATGCAGAAATAGTTTTTCTTGCCTTTTTGTAGCAGCAGATATTTATCTTTTATCAGATGTGCTGCAGCAATCGGTTGGTCGATGTTGGTAAATTTTTCTTTGTTCAGACTCAGCCCATTAGCCTGTATCGTCTTGCGAGCTTCGCCCTTCGAGGGGAATATATCGGTAAGCTCAGCAAGGAGAGTAAGTGGCTGTATGCCTGTATCGAACAGCTTTCGGTCTATTTCGAATTGCGGTACTCCCTCGAATATCGCCATCAGAGTCTTTTCGTCGGTCTTCAAGAGGCGTTGCTTGGTGGCATTGCCGAAAAGTATTTCCGACGCCTCGATAGCCGACTGCAAGGCTTTGGCCGAATGCACCATAGTAGTAACTTCTTCTGCCAGACGTTTTTGCAGCTTTCTTTCGTGTGGAGCAGTGTTGTGTTCGGCTATGAGGTCTGTTATCTCTTCTTCGGTAAGCTCGGTGAATATCTTTATATATCGCTTTGCATCGTCGTCGGCGGTATTGAGCCAGAACTGATAAAACTTATACGGAGAGGTATACTCGGGCGATAGCCATATATTGCCTGTCTCGGTCTTGCCGAACTTGCTGCCGTCGGCTTTGGTAATGAGCGGGCAGGTGATACCGAAAGCCTCGCCCTTATCGATACGGCGGATAAGCTCGGTACCGGTAGTGATATTGCCCCATTGGTCGGAACCACCCATTTGGAGACGGCAGTTTTTGTTGCGATACAGATACAGAAAGTCGTAACCCTGCAGCAACTGATAAGTAAACTCGGTGAAACTCATACCTATACTGCTATCGCTGCCAAGGCGTTTCTTTACGGAGTCTTTGCTCATCATATAGTTGACTGTGATGTGCTTACCGATATCGCGAGAGAATTCGAGAAATGTAAGTCGACGAGTCCAATCGTAATTGTTTACTATCTCGGCTGCATTGGGTGCAGACGGCGAAAAGTCGAGAAACTTGCGTAGTTGCTTCTTTATAGCCATACGATTGTGGCGGATAGTGGCTACGTCGAGGAGATTTCGCTCTTCGGACTTTCCCGACGGGTCGCCTATCATACCCGTAGCTCCTCCGATTAGAACAATCGGTTTATGTCCGCAAAGCTGGAAGTGTCTGAGCATCATTATGCCGCAGAGGTGCCCTATGTGTAGCGAATCGGCTGTGGGGTCGATACCGAGATATGCCGATACCCTACCACCGGCGAGAATATCCTCAGTACCGGGTATAATATCGTGCAACATTCCACGCCATTTTATTTCTTGTATGAAGTTCATCGGTGTATAAGATTTTATTAAAAAAACACTGTATATCATAGGTTAAGCATAAACATATAACCTATATATATAGTCGCTGTAAATTCGGGGCAAAATTAGGTATAATTTATGATTCACGCAATCGTGTGAAAATATCGATTGTTATCAGCCTCGAAGGGATATGTTACGCTTGTACTATTCCTTGCCGTTTGGAGTTGGCTTCAGGCAGACACACGACTTGTCGCACTCGCCGGCAGGAGTATGCATAGCAACGTCGCGAAGCATCTACACTCCGTGCTACTGTTTAAACCATAACGTTGAAACAGAGATAATAGTAATAATTCTTCATGAGGTAGTCCGTCTCAGCCGACAAACAAAGGCAGACTTCTTTTTTTGGGGGGGTGTGGGGACGAATACTACTAAAATAGAAGTAGCATACCAAACCCATTCTGAAATTCTATTTGGTCGTTTGTACGTTTTTCTATACTTTTGTGCTCATCAAAAGAGAGCCGTTGTGATTGCAGTTAGCGATAGTAGCAAAAAGGCAATCGAAAGAAATACTGCTACAAAAATGCTACACCGCTGATTGTCGAAACAGACCAATCGCCTGAAATACAGTAAAATAAAAGAGGCTTATCCATACAACTTCTCTCTACGTTATAAACATTACTTTTTTATAGTATATATCACAAAAAACATTGTTTTAGACGCATTTATGAAAGTATCTATAGTACAAAACGAGATAAAATGGGGTTATAAAGCCGATAATATTGCTTCGTTCGACGCTTTGGTAAAGACATTGTACCACAATACCGACTTGGTGGTATTGCCCGAAATGTTTTCGACAGGGTTTGCTGTAAACGACCCTCAACTATCTGAAAATGAAGGAGGAGAAGCCTACTCGAAAGTAAAGCAATGGGCTAACGAAGGTAATTTTGCCGTTGTCGGTTCGATTATGACAAAAGATGGCGATAAGTACTTCAATCGCAGCTTTTTCTGCTATCCCGACGGTACTATGCTCACTGCCGATAAACGACACCTCTTTATCGGAGACGAAAAACGTTATTTCACCGCAGGCAATAAAATTCTCACAGCCAACTATAAAGATATAAATATCAGAGTCTTGGTTTGTTACGATTTGCGTTTCCCTGTATGGAATCGATATACAGAGGAGAATCCGTTCGAACTGCTTGTGTATACAGCCAACTGGCCTAAAGACAGAATCGACGTTTGGGATACACTGCTTAAAGCACGTGCTATTGAAAATCAGGCTTTTGTGTGTGCGGCTAATGCAGTAGGAAGAGATGCATACAAGGTCTATCACAATGGGCATTCGTGTGTAAGAGACGTCAGAGGGGAGCTTATCCTAAGCTTCGACGACAACCAAATAGCAGCGAAAACAGTAGAACTCGACTTGGCTTTTCAGAGAAAAATAAGGGAGAGATTCCCCGTACTCAACGATATGGATAAGTTCCATATAAATATGGAATAAGTCGATAAGAAATATTGCATCTATATTGCTATATACCATCTGCTTTTCCTTAACAACTTAGGAATAATAGACATCAACTTTACGATATAAAAAAAAGTTGTAACTTTGCCGTTTGAAATTAATAATGTCCTAACGAAAGACTGTAGTTACTGAAATATAGTATGAAAATAACATTCCCCGACAATTCGGTAAGAGAATACGAAAAAGGCACGACTGCCTATCAGATAGCCGAAAGCATATCGCCTCGCCTGGCAGCAGAGGTGCTCGTGGCTTCGGTAAACGGAAATATATACGACCTCAACCGCCCCATCGACGAAGACAGCACTATCAAGCTACACAAATGGGACGAGCCTGAGGCAAAACACGCCTTCTGGCATACCTCGTCGCACCTTATGGCAGAGGCTCTGCAAGAACTCTACCCAGGGGTGAAGTTCGGCATAGGACCTGCCATCGAAAACGGGTTTTACTACGATGTAGAGCTGCCCGCAGGCGTTGTCATCAAAGAAGGCGACTTGGAGAAGGTAGAGAAAAAGATGTATGAACTTGCAGCCCGCAAAGAGACACTGAAACGTTCAAGTATCTCTAAGGCAGACGCCTTGGAGTATTTCGGCAGTCGTGGCGAGCACCTGAAAACAGAGCTCATATCCGAACTTGCCGACGGCACCATTACCACATACACACAAGGCGGTTTCACCGACCTATGTCGTGGTCCTCACTTGACTTCGACTGCCGAGATAAAGGCGATAAAACTGCTATCGGTAGCAGGTGCTTATTGGCGTGGCAACGAGAAACGTCCGCAACTTACACGTATATACGGCATTACGTTCCCCAAAAAGAAACAACTCGAAGAGTATCTCACACTTTTGGAAGAGGCAAAGAAACGCGATCACCGCAAGATAGGCAAAGAGCTGGAACTCTTCACTTTCTCCGATATGGTAGGCAAAGGCTTGCCGCTGTGGTTGCCCAAAGGCACAGACCTACGTCTGCGACTCGAAAACTTCTTAAAAAAGCTACAAAAAAGATATGGTTATCAGCAGGTTATAACTCCGCATATCGGAGCCAAACAATTATACGTAACCTCCGGGCACTGGGCAAAGTACGGCAAAGACTCGTTCCAGCCGATACAGACACCCGAAGAAGGCGAAGAATATCTGCTCAAACCGATGAATTGCCCTCACCACTGCGAGATATATAAGTCTACCCCAAAGAGTTACAAAGACTTACCGTTCCGTGTGGCTGAGTTCGGCACAGTGTATCGCTACGAGCAGAGCGGTGAATTGCACGGACTTACACGCGTACGTAGTTTTACACAAGACGATGCACACCTCTTCTGCCGTCCGGATCAGATAAAAGAGGAGTTTATCAAGGTGATGGAGATAATACTCATCATTTTCAAAGCCTTACGTTTCGATAACTTCGAGGCTCAGATATCTCTGAGAGATAAGGTAGACAGAGAGAAATATATAGGTTCGGACGAGAATTGGGAAAAAGCCGAAAACGCCATAATAGAAGCCTGCCGGGAAACAGGTCTCAAAGCTGTGGTCGAATATGGCGAGGCTGCCTTCTACGGACCCAAACTCGATTTTATGGTAAAAGACGCCTTGGGCAGACGTTGGCAGCTCGGCACCATTCAGGTCGACTACAACCTTCCCGAACGTTTCGAGCTCGAATACACCGGAGCCGACAATCAGAAACACCGTCCGGTGATGATACACCGTGCTCCGTTCGGCTCTATGGAGCGTTTCGTGGCTGTACTCATAGAACATACTGCCGGCAAATTCCCGCTTTGGCTCACGCCCGAGCAGGCTGTGGTGTTGCCTATCTCGGAGAAATTCAACGAATATGCACAACAGGTAGCCTCTCGCCTCAATATCCTCGACGTCAGAGCGATAGGCGACTTCCGCGACGAAAAGATAGGCAGGAAAATTCGCGACAACGAACTGAAACACATTCCATATCTGCTCATCGTCGGTAACGACGAAATGGAGACCAACACAGTTGCCGTACGCCGTCAGGGAGAGGGCGACAAAGGCAAGATGAAGGTCGACGAGTTCGCCAAAATGATAAACGACGAAGTAAACGAAATGATAAAAGATTTTTGAAAAATGAAAAAAACAGTTTCGATATTGACCCTCGTATTAGTATTGGTTTCGTGCAGCAGCTATCAGAAGTTGTTGAAAAATGGCAACAACGAAGAGCGTTTCACGGCAGCCAAGAGTTATTTTTTATCCAAAAAATATCAAAAAGCCTCCACCCTTCTGAATGATTTGGTAGTTGCCAACGCTTTCAGCGGCAAAAAGATGGAAGAGGCGATGTATCTGCTCGCCGAATCGTATCTCGGCGATAAGGATTACTACTCGGCAAGCGATAGCTACGCCGAATACATAAAATCGTTCCCCAGAGGCGATTACGCAAAAGATGCAAAGTTCAAAACGGCGTATTGCTACTATCTCGATTCGCCCGACGCACGCCTTGACCAGACGTCTACTGTACACGCTATCAATGCTTTCACCGAATACATACAGGTTTATCCCGACGGCGAGAAAGTTCAAGAGGCTTACAACTACATCGAAGAGCTGCAAAACAAGCTCGCCTACAAAAGCTATTTGGAAGCCAAATTGTATTATAACTTAGGGCTTTATCTGGGCAACAACTATCGCTCGGCAATTATTTCGGCTCAAAACACACTGAAACAATACCCCGAAACCAAGTACAGAGAAGACCTTTCGTTCCTTATACTCAAAGCGAAATATGCCGAAGCAAAGCACTCTGTATCTGAGCTTTACAGTGAGCGTTTTTCGGAAGTAATCGACGAGTATTACAAATATTCGTCCGAATTTCAGAACTCGAAGAATATCAAAGAGGCAGAGCATATTTTTGTAGAAGCAAAAAAACAGACAGCAAAGACAGCTACCGAAAAACAACAATAACAAGCTGATATTAAATTCATTAATCGCAGCTATTAAAATAGTTTTATCCATAAGCAATAAAAATAACAAACACATACAATCATAAAATGGAAAGAAAAAGCACGGCAACCCCTACGACCACCATCACAAGAGACGTCAAAGCACTTTCGGCAGAGGTCGGTAACATATACGAAACTGTCGTCATAATAGCCAAAAGAGCAAACCAAATTGCAGCCGATATGAAACAAGAGCTCGAAAACAAGCTGCAAGACTTCAAGCTATACAACGACAATCTCGAAGAGGTGAGCGAAAATAAAGAACAAATCGAGGTTTCGCGTTATTACGAAAGAATGCCGAAACCGACACTGAAAGCCATCAAAGAGTTCGAAGAAGGTAAAGTGAAGTTCCGCAATCCTTTGCAGGCAAAGGAAATTTAATAAGCGGATTATCCCGCACCCTCGGCGACCGCCTCAGAGCAACATAGCCAAAATACGCAGTATAACCAACATACAACACTTTTCGTATTTTTATGAATATAGCAACATTTATAGCCGACAAAGCCAAAAAACGAGGCAAGCACCCTGCGTTATTCTACAAAGATATCTCGGTAAATCAGTGGAACAGTATCACTTGGGCAGAGCTCGAAGCAAAAGTTTCGACCATAGCCCGCGCATTGGTTGCCTTAGACGTCGAAGAACAGGACAATATAGGTGTGATTTCGCAAAATATGCCGCAAGGTATTATCACCGACTTCGCCGCTTATGCCAATCGTGCAGCAGTAGTGCCTATGTTTGCTACACTGTCGCCGTCGCAGATTGCCTACATACTCAAAGACGCAGGGATAAAACTGCTTTTCGTCGGCGAACAGCCTCAGTACGATGCTGTTTTGGAAGCTCTCAAAGAAGAAAACTGTGTAAAACGAATAGTAGTTTTCGACGAATCGATCGATTTACGCAATTGTAGTATATCGTGCAGATTTTCAGACCTTTTCCGCACAGGCGAAGAGAACGCCGATAAAGAAAAGATAGTGGCAAAACGGCGAAAAAATGCATCGAAAGATGATTTGGCAAATATCATCTACACGTCGGGAACGACAGGCAGCCCGAAAGGCGTTATGATTTCGCACGAAAATATTGCAGAAGCCATACGTATGAATACCGAACGACTCAGGCTAAAACAAGGTGCCACCTCGATGGCATTCCTGCCTATGTCGCATATATTCGAACGAATGTGGACATACCTCTGTATGAACAACAACGTAAAAGTATATCTAAACCAACATCCGAGCGATATACAGACGGCTATCAAAGAGGTACACCCCTGTTATATGTGTGCCGTGCCGCGTTTCTGGGAAAAGGTATTTATCGGGGTGCGGCAGAAAATAGACGAATATTCGCCATTCCGCAAAGCTCTGATAACTTGGGCTATAGCTGTTGGTAAAATATATAATATCGACTACAAGCGAATAGGCAAAAGACCGAGCATTGCCGTTTGGATAAGATATAAAGTAGCCCATAAGCTGGCTTTCAGCAAGTTGAAAAAGATACTCGGTATCGAGAACGGCATATTTTTTCCCGTTGCGGGGGCAGCTATGTCCAACAAACAGGCGACATTCTTCCTAAGTATAGGCATACCTATACTGTACGGCTACGGACTGACAGAGACTACCGCCACGGTTTGTTGCTATCCGTTCGATAACTATACTATCGGCTCTATCGGTACCGTTCTGCCCGACGTACAGGTACGTATCGGCGACGACAACGAGATACAGATAAAAGGCAAAACCGTTACTCAGGGATATTATCAACGCCCCCAAGAGACGGAAGAAGCCTTCGTAGACGGCTGGTTCCGCACGGGCGATATGGGTAAACTCGAAGGCGAAACGCTGTATATGACCGACCGCCTGAAAGACCTTTTCAAGACCTCGAACGGCAAATATATCTCACCCCAAGCAATAGAAATAGCTCTCACGGCAGACCCATATATAGAACAGGTAGCAGTCTTCGGCAACAACCGCAACTATGTTACGGCTATCATATCGCCATCGATGCCGTTGCTCGAAAAGTTCGCCAAAGAGAACAACATCGGATACGACCGCATAGAAGAGACGTTCGACAACCCGCTGGTGCAAAAGCTATTCGAAGAAAGGATAGCAGCTATGCAGACAGATTTTGCAAGTTTCGAAAAGGTGAAGAAGTTCCGCCTCATACGTCGCAGTTTCTCGATAGAGTCGGGCGAACTTACCTCGACACTGAAACTGAAACGTGCCGTCATACAACAAAACTATGCCGCCCTCATCGAAGATATGTATCGATAAAATAGCATTGCGCCGATAAATCGCCTATATGTAGATTATGGGAAATAAGTTTCTAACAAAGGCAGCGAATATAGCAGATTATCACGCACATATACTCAAAGAGCTTCACAAGGGAGTAGCCCTTACAACCTCCGATGGTATACGTACAAACTCAATGGCAATATCGTGGGGAATGCTTGGTATAGAGTGGAATAGGCCTGTTTTTGTCGCTTTTGTGAGGACAGGCAGATTTACCCACGAGTTTCTGACAAACAATCCGCAATTCACTGTAAATATTCCAGTTGGCGAGCGCCCCGAAAACATTATCAGTTACCTTGGTACACATTCCGGACATACCGACGACAAAATATCTTCGCTTGGTCTACACACTATTGCAAGCCCCAGTGTGAATGTGTGCGGTATAGCCGAGCTACCTCTAACAATAGAATGCAAGGTGATTTATAGGCAACTGCAAGAGCCTAAGTCGTTTACCGACACGGAGCATAATATCATAAACACTATGTATCCTAAGGATATAGATAGCAGTTTCTGCGGAAGTAATCGAGATTTTCATACCGCTTTTTACGGAGAAATCGTGGGCACGTATCTTATAGAAAATCAGATAGTATAGCCGATTCACAATCACTACGAATCGGTATAAGCTATACGATATTTCCTTATTTCGGACTATTGCGGATATTATCGATAATTGTCTATCTTTGCAGAAAAATATTGTAGATATGAAAAGATATGGATTAATACTACTATTACTTGCGAGCATAGCGGTATCGACTACAAAGGCACAACAGACCTTCCCTACCGCCGTAGGACACGAATCGGACACGCACCAACACCAAAGTAGAATTTTTGCCGGAGGCGCCTTCACTGTGTGGAGCGACAGCAAAGACGAATCGTTTGTATTCGACTTCTGCCCCGAGATAGGTTATCTCTTCAACGATACTTGGGGCTTGGGCGTCTTGGCTGCTTACGAACACGAGTCGGAAAACCACAACGGACAAAGGCATATCTCCAATACGTTCAAGTTCTCGCCTTTTGCCCGCTATTACTACTGTCACAAAGGTCCGTTCAACTTATACGTAGACGGCGGAGCGGGCATAAACTTCGGCAATTATCGTCTGGACAATATCTCCTCCGACAAATGGGGATTCGAGGTGGGCATACGTCCGGGGGCTTGCGTAGACCTCACCGAAGGGCTTTGTCTCTGCCTGCGGATGGGCTTTGCAGGCTACCGTAGGGATTATTTCACCGCCGAAGAACACAGAGTCGGCAACAACGGCTTCGGTCTCCGTTTTGCTCCCGAAGAGCTGATGATAGGGATAGAATTCGAATTTTAATTGTTTCTTGCAATAAAAATAATTATGGACAACACCGTTGTTATTGCTTTTTTGCTTACCCTCTTTGCCGGTATCTCAACAGGCATAGGCAGCGCAATAGCATTCTTTGCAAAACGTACCAATACCTCTTTTCTTTCGGTCTCGCTCGGCTTCTCGGCAGGAGTAATGATTTATGTCTCGTTTGCCGAACTGCTACCGAACGCCATCATATCGCTCACCGATATGCACGGCGTAAAAACGGGAACGATATACGCTACCATATCTTTTTTTGTAGGCATACTCATCATTATGCTTATAGATAAGTTTGTACCTAAGTACGAGAATCCCCACGAGATGAGGAGCATAGAAGACATATCGCAAGTTCAGCATCACGACCGTACATCTGAAAAACAACCCTCGCAGGGCGGACTGCTTCGTGTAGGTATGGTAACGGCTCTGGTGCTTGCCATACACAACTTTCCCGAAGGAATGGTTACTTTCCTTGCAGGGCTGAAAAACATCAACGTAGCTATCCCCATAGCATTTGCTATTGCCATACACAACATTCCCGAAGGGATATCGGTGTCCGTTCCTGTGTTCTATGCCACTGGCAACCGCAAAAAAGCCTTCTGGCTCTCGTTCCTGTCGGGGCTTGCCGAGCCGCTGGGGGCTATAATAGGCTATGCCATACTCGCCCCATTTCTCAATGACAATATTTTCGGTATAATATTCGGCATAATAGCAGGTATCATGGTATTCATCTCGCTCGACGAACTGCTGCCCGCCGCCGAGACCTACGGCAAACACCATTTGGCAATATACGGTATGGTAGCGGGAATGGCGGTAATGGCAGTAAGCCTGCTGCTGTTCTGAGACTGTGTATAAGTCTTTTGCAAGATATACAAAGAACGAGTAAATTTACCTTCGAGAAGGAACTTACTCGTTCTTATTTTTTTCGGTACAAATAGCATATTACCGCAATACTACGGCAATATGCTACCACTCATTGTTATTCCTTTACGAACTTCTTGATTACTTGCTTATTGGTGGAGTCGAGGCGAATGAAATATACGCCTTTTTCGAGCGAAGATATATCCACTATTGTGTTGTCGGCTACTTCATATTTGCCTATTTCTTTGCCCGAAATATCGGTAATAATCACATTGCGCACAGACGAAACGGAGTTGATAATCAAATAATCGTGTGCGGGATTGGGATAGAAATCGAACGAAAGATTGTCGGCTATCGTTTCGGTAGACGAGGTAACGCCCTTATCGCCTGCCTTGATTTGCGTATTTGCAGTCGACTGATAAGCATAACCATATATAGTTATTTCCGCAGCCGTAACTTTAAGCTTCGCCCAGCCATAATGGGTATTGCTGTTATGTTTAAATTTAAATCCGACATATCCCGTTTTGTCGAGCCAAGTAGTGTATTCCGTCGACAAGAGTACATTGAAATATGGCGAACCATCGCCGCTGCCGAAAAAGGTCGACGACGCCCCTATGACCGTATTCTCGCTAAGAAGGTCTACATTTGCGTTATATGAAGCGTTTGTAGAAACGACCTCGCTTCCTTCTGCCATACAGGCAAAAAATGATGCAGCCGAAGGATCGGTAGCATAGTAATGTTGAACGGCAAACTCCTCTGTACCACCAAAAAGTTGATAGTTGCGTCAGTTTTAGCCGAGTTTAGAACGATTGGTGTACTTTCCAAATTTGTGTACACGATTTGTGCTTTTGCACCTAAGATAGTAGCTACTAATGCTACCAATGATAATAAAACTTTTCTCATTTTTGTATTTGTATTAAGTTTATAATTGATTGATTGTAAAACATCTCTATGTTTCGATCGGTGTTTGTCATATTGCTTAGTGCTATGTGCAAATATATGAATTTTGCAAACAATATTTCCAAACGATGCGTTTTTTTTGTAAAAAATTCGAGAATAATTTCAGCGAGGAGACTTTTCTATCTTATTGCCACATATTTATTTTGCTATTATATAAAAAAGTATTACTTTTGCAGTGTAAATTTTCTTGATATTTGGTTTTATATGAATAATATGTGCTTATAAGACGTTTATTATTAAACAATTATCATAGTATACAGTTTATATTTTCATGATACACAAGAGAGGGACTTTGCGATAAAGTCCCTCGATTTTTAGATAAAAATGATAGACAAAGAGTTACTTAGGAGCGTAATAGAGGATAAACTTTCGCCGACAGATTGTTTTCTGGTATCGTTGACTGTATCTTCGACCAATAGCATCGTAGTGGCGATAGATTCGGCTACTTCCGTCAATCTCGATTTTTGCATAGAACTCACGCAATACATCGAGCAGAAATTCGACCGCGACGCCGAAGACTATTCGCTGGAAGTGGGTTCGTACTCGATTAGCGAGCCGTTTGTCGATAGCAGACAATACGTTAAAAATATTGGACGTACGATAGAGATACTTACATTAGAACACAAAAAAATTAGAGGCATACTCCTGAAAGCCGATTCGGCGGGATTCACCGTAGAGACAGAGACGAAAGAACAGCTCGAAGGGCAAAAACGAAAAACTATCGTAACCCGACAAACCTCGTTCGCATACAACGACGTGAAATCCACTAAGTTATACTTCCAGTAAGCAATACAAATACAATCTCAAAAGTGTAATAAATATATTTTAAACCTATTAATATAAATAAGATATGGCTAAAAAAGAGCATTCAGACATTATCAGTTCATTTGTGGAATTGAAAGAATTTAAGAACATCGATAATTCTACAATGTTAAGTATTCTCGAAGAGTCGTTTAGAAAGGTGATAGCTAATATATACGGTTCAGACCAAAACTACGATTTTATATTTAACCCCGATAAAGGCGATTTCGAAATCTGGCGCAACAGAATGGTAGTTGAAGATAACGAACTTACAGACCCCCACACTCAGATTTCTCTGTCTGACGCACGCAAAATTGCCGACGACTACGAGGTGGGCGAAGAGGTTCAGGAACAGGTAGATGTCAACTCCTTCGGAAGACGTGCCGTATTGAACCTGTCGCAAATATTGTCGTCGAAAATAGTCGACGTCCAAAAAGACTCTCTATATACCAAATACTCGCAACTCCTCGGACAGATTATATCTGCCGAAGTATATCAGATATGGAAAAAAGAGATACTCTTGCTCGACGACAACAACAACGAAATATTGATGCCACGTACCGAACAGCTGCCCAACGACTTCTTCAAGAAAGGAGAGATTATCAGAGCGGTAGTATCGAAGGTCGACAACAACAACAACAACCCCAAAATATATGTTTCTCGTGTATTGCCGCTATTCCTCGAACGCCTACTCGAACGCGAAGTGCCTGAAATACAAGATGGTCTTATAACTATCAAAAAGACAGTGCGTATCCCAGGCGAAAAGGCAAAAGTGGCAGTCGAATCGTACGACGACCGTATCGATCCGGTCGGTGCTTGTGTGGGTGTAAGAGGTAATCGTATTATGCCCATTATCAGAGAGCTAAACAACGAAAACATTGATATTATAAATTACACTTCCAATCCGAGCTTGTATATCGCACGCGCATTGGCTCCGGCAAAAGTAACATCTATCGTGATAGACAACGAAAACAAACGAGCCAATGTGTATATAAATCCCGAAGACATATCGCTTGCTATAGGTAAAAACGGCGTTAATATCAAACTCGCAATACAACTTACAGGTTATCACATAGAAGTGATACGCGGCGATGTGGAAATCGACGAAGAAGATATCTATCTCGACGACTTTGCCGATGAAATCGACCAATGGGTGATAGATATCCTCAAAGGTATCGGTTGCGATACGGCGAAACAGGTGCTTCGTCTTACCAGAGAAGAGCTCATAGAGCGTACCGACTTGGAAGAAGAGACCATAGACAATATCATCAAGGTGCTGAAAACCGAGTTCGAAAAATAGACCGCACGACGCATCTTGTAATTCATTATCAGTAATATAAAAAATATCAGTCGTAAAAAATAAAAAAACTCATAAGGCTTATGTGAAACTTACAATCGGCGATTTATCAAAATATTTTTCTTTTGTTTAACAAACACACACAACTAAATTTATGGCAAGATTAGGACAAATAATAAAAACGCTAAATATAGGTATTGGTACTGCTGTCGACTTTTTGAATAAAAAGGGCGAAAATATTTCTCCAATTCCTCATCAACAACTTACCGAGACACAAGAGAATTTGCTTCTGAAAGAATTTAGTTCCGACAAGACATTGAAAGAGAAATCCGATAAGTTGATACAAAAGCGGCAAGAACGTGAGAATCTTGTCTCCATAGAGGTCGAATCTATCGAAAAAACACCTGCTACGCAAAAGAAAATCGTTGTAGACGAAGTAGATAGCGCCGAGGATCAGAGAGAAGAGAAGAAAAAAACGATTGTTAAGCCTGAAGCAGATGAGAATCTTGCCATCGAAGACGAAAATATCACCAAGCCTGCCGCTGCCGAGATAGAACAAGGTATTGATATAGAGCCTAAAAAGAAGTCGAAGAAAAAAGCTGTAAAAGACGATACTCCTGCCGACGTAAAAGATACGGATAGTAACGAAGAAGATAATGCCGTAGCAAAAGAGCCTGTAAAAGAGGTTGTTGTGGAGGAGGCGCACGAATCCGAGCAGGAACACAAAAAAGAAGAACACTTAGAAGCAGATATACCACAAGCAGATAGCACGACTACAGACAAGTCGCTGTCTGACAAAGAAGTACCTGCTGCCGATACTGCTACCGATTATCAATCTCAGGAAGAAGAGCATGAGACACAAATATTCAAATATTCCGAACAGAAACTCGAAGCTCCCAAAGTACTCGGCACTATCAATCTCGATAAGATAGGCAAAGATTCTCGCCCACAGCCCAAGACGAGAGAAGAACGCAAAAAAGAGTACAAAGAGATGGTACTCAGGAAGCGAGAAGAAGAAAAACGTATAAGAGCCGAACGCCAAAAAGCAGCCGAGAAATCGACTGTAAAAGCCGAACCTCAGAAAAATGAGCAAATGCGGGTTACCGAACGTCGGAAAGAAGACTTCATAAAGACCAATGTGCCTATATTACAAGGTCCTAAGATAGTCGACAAAGTAAATATCGAACCCGAAAAGCCTATAAGTAAGTCGTATACGGATAAAGATAAGACAAGAGGCGATAATAAAGGCGATAAAAAATCGAAAGAACATAAAAAGCGCGATAGAATAAAGATAGAACGTGTTGATATTGCCGAAGATAGAGGTAGCAGCAAATCGGTGAAATCGTTTAAAAAAGACAAACGCAGCAGCCGCAATACTATCGATATAGAAGATGTAAATCAGAATATTAGAGAGACTTTGGCTATTGCTCGCGAAGGACGTAAGTTCAACAAGAAAGCGGTAGACTATCGAAAAGAAAAACGTGAAAATATTCGTCAGGAAATAGAGCGTCAGGTTGAGTTGAAGATGGCTCAGTCTAAGATACTTACTCTCACAGAGTTCGTTACAGTCAACGAATTGGCGTCTATGATGCAAGTGCCTGTAAATGACGTTATAAAGGTTTATATGAATCTTGGAATGTTTGTCGGTATCAATCAACGTATCGATGCCGAATCGATTAAGATTGTTGCCGATGAGTTTGGTTTCGAGACCAATTTTGTCAGTGCCGAAGCAGCCAAGACTATCGAAGAAGAGAGTGTCGACAATCCGCAAGATTTGGTGTCGCGTCCGCCGATTATCACGGTAATGGGGCACGTCGACCACGGTAAAACATCGCTGCTCGACTATATCCGCCAGACTAATGTGATTGCCGGCGAGGCTGGTGGTATAACCCAACACATTGGAGCATACAATGTTAAGCTCGAAGACGGTCGTCAGATAACATTTATCGATACCCCGGGGCACGAGGCATTTACGGCTATGCGAGCACGCGGAGCCAAAGTAACGGATATAGCTATAATAATAGTCGCCGCCGACGACAATGTGATGCCGCAGACTATCGAGGCTATAAATCACGCTTCTTCGGCTAACGTTCCAATAGTATTCGCTATCAATAAGATAGACAAAGACGGAGCTGACCCCGAAAAGATAAAAGCCACACTTGCCAATATGAACTATATGGTAGAGTCGTGGGGGGGAAAATATCAGTCGCAAGATATATCTGCGAAAAAAGGTATAGGAATCAAAGAGTTGCTCGAGAAAGTGCTGTTGGAGAGCGAGATATTGGATCTGAAAGCAAATCCGAAGCGTAAGGCTATCGGTTCGGTTATCGATGTTCGTAAAGACAAAGGACGCGGAAACGAAATAACTCTTTTGGTGCAAAACGGTACTCTCCGACAGGGCGATATCGTGCTTGCAGGGTATGCCTACGGCAAAATACGTGCAATGTTCAACGAACGTAATCAGCCCATAAAAGAGGCTAAACCGTCGGAACCCGTATTGGTACTCGGTATAAAAGGCGAATTGCAGGCTGGCGATAATTTCAACGTTATGGAGACCGAACAGGCTGCACGTGAGATAATTGCTCAGCGCGACCAGCTTAAACGAGAACAAAAATTGCGTACGTCGCACCATCTGACTCTCGACGAAATAGGCAGACGTATTGCACAGGGTAACTTCCAAGAATTCAATATCATAGTCAAGGGTGATGTCGACGGCTCTATCGAAGCATTGAGCGATTCGCTCATAAAGCTGTCTACCAGTGAAATACAAGTAAACGTAATACATAAAGGCATCGGTCAGATTACCGAAGGCGATGTCAACTTGGCGATATCATCAAACGCTATTATCGTTGGTTTCCAAGTACGTCCGACTTCGTCGGCACGACAACTTGCCGACAATGAGAATGTCGATATTCGCATCTACTCTATTATCTATCAGGCTATTGACGAAATCAAAGCTGCTATGGAAGGTATGCTTATCCCCGAAAAGAGCGAGAAAGTCGTAGCCACGCTCGAAGTCCGCAATACGTTCCATATCTCGAAGGTGGGAACTATCGCAGGTTGCTTCGTAAAAGATGGTACTATCAAGAGAAACAACAAGGTACGTGTCATCCACGATGGTATCGTAGTGCATACGGGTGAGATAGCGTCGTTGAAACACGAAAAAGACGATGTCCGTGAAATAAAGCAAGGTTACGAATGCGGTATCAATATCGCCAATTTCAATACTATAGATGTAGGCGATATAATAGAGGCATTCGAAGAGATAGAGATAAAAAAGACTTTGGAATAAGATAATTGCATTGCAGATTCAGAAAAAAAGATTATCTTTGCAGTCCGAAAAAATTATTATCCATCTAACGTAGATACTACATTATCAGTTTATTTCAAGGAGTTTTGAGCGAATTAGCCCGCAATATTAGACTTTAGCCCGCTGATATGGGATGTATCTGCAAATGTATAATTGATAAATATAAATAATTTAAAGTGAATACATTAAGTTATAAAACAGTATCTGTCAACAAAGCGACTGCTCAGAAAGAGTGGGTTTTGGTTGATGCTAATGATTTGGTACTCGGACGTATGGCGTCTAAAGTAGCTAAACTCTTGAGAGGTAAATACAAACCAAGTTTTACTCCTCATGTAGATTGTGGCGATAATGTGATAATTATCAATGCCGACAAAGTACGTCTTACAGGTAAAAAGTGGACAGACAGGATCTATCTGCGACACACGTTGTATCCGGGCGGACAGCGAGAAACTACTCCTGCTCAGCTAATGGCTCAATCGCCGGAGAAGTTGATTAAGAAGGTTGTAAAAGGTATGTTGCCTAAGAATATTTTGGCATCTCACATCATAAACAATCTGTACGTTTATGCAGGTAGCGAGCATCCACATACTGCTCAGACTCCAAAATTAATCGATTTAAACACAATTAAATAGTTGAAAGTATGCAAACAGTAAATGCAATAGGAAGAAGAAAAGCAGCAATCGCCCGTGTAATTGTAAAATCCGGTTCAGGAAAGATTACTATCAATAAACGTGAGTTTGAAAATTATTTCCCTTCGACTATTTTACAATATGTTGTTCGCCAGCCGTTAAACAAATTGGAGGCTACAGATAAGTTCGATATCAATGTAAATCTGTGCGGAGGCGGTTACAAAGGACAGGCAGAGGCTCTTCGTTTGGCTATAGCTCGTGCTTTGGTAAAAATAGACGAGACCAACAAGCCGGCTCTGAAAGCCGAAGGCTTTCTTACTCGCGATGCTCGTATCGTCGAACGTAAGAAACCGGGACGTCCGAAAGCTCGTAAACGCTTCCAGTTCTCGAAACGTTAATACTTCGATACCAATAGTAGTTGGCTCTGAAAAAGCCAGGCTACAAAGGACATAGAAAAGAGACGAATACCTTGTCGGGGTATTCGTCTCTTTCGTTGTGTCCTTACGATTGTAACTTATATCGTATAGTTGGGGGCTTCGACCGTAATATCCACGTCGTGCGGATGGCTCTCTTTGAGACCGGCAGACGTAATCTGCACGAAGACACCGTTGTTTTTCAGGGCTTCGATATTGGGAGTACCGCAATAGCCCATACCCGATAGCAGGCCGCCACAGAGCTGATATATAGAGTCGCTCACACTGCCCTTGTACGCCACACGTCCCTCGATACCTTCGGGTACAAGTTTTTTGGTCTGCGTGTCTTTGCTCTGGAAGTATCGGTCGGCACTACCGCGTTTCATCGCCGCCAGACTACCCATACCGACATACACTTTGAACTTCCTGCCCTGGAATATCACCTCCTCACCGGGACTTTCCGTACAGCCGGCAAGCAGCGAACCGAGCATCACTACGTCTGCTCCCGCTGCAATGGCTTTCGCTATATCGCCGCTGAATTTGATACCTCCGTCGGCAATGAGTTTTATATCGTTCGTCTTGCAATACTCGGCAACTTCCTGTATTGCCGTTATTTGTGGTACACCCACACCTGCCACCACACGCGTGGTACAGATACTGCCGGGTCCGATACCTACTTTCACCGTGTTCACTCCGGCTTTGGCAAGCTCTTCGGCTGCACGGGCGGTAACGATATTACCTGCCACAAGGTCTATGTCGGGGAATCTGTCACGTATCTTACGAACCGTATCTATCACATTGCGGCTATGTCCGTGTGCCGAGTCTACCGTAATCACATCGACTCCTGCATTTATCAGAGCTTCTACCCGCCGCAGAGTATCCTCGCCGACACCTACGGCAGCGCCACATCGTAGCCGTCCCTGCTGGTCTTTGCAAGCATTTGGGTGGTTGCCGATATTATCTATATCTTTGCTGGTAATGAGCCCCACAAGTCTGTATTGATTGTCTACTATCGGCAACTTTTCGATACGATTTTTCCACAGAATCATCTTTGCCTCTTCGAGCGAAGTACCTACTTGGGCTGTAATTAGATTATCTTTGGTCATCACCGCCTCTACCTTTGTGCTGTCGATGTTCAGATACTTGATGTCGCGGCGTGTAATCATACCCACGAGATGCCTGTCGCTGTCTACGACGGGCAGACCGCTTATGTGATAACGTTGGCAAATTTTTTCGACATCAATCAGAGTATCTTCCTTCGAGACAGTTACAGGGTTGAGTATCATACCGTTCTCGTGCCTTTTTACCTTGTCTACTTCGGCTGCTTGGTTCTCTATACTCATATTTTTATGGATAAAACCAAGCCCTCCCTCACGTGCCATAGCTATTGCCATAGCCGATTCGGTTACGGTGTCCATTGCTGCACTCACGATAGGCACGTTCAACTTTATATTTTTGGTAAGAAAAGTCGAAATATTCACCTCGCTCGGTAAAATCTCCGAGTACTGCGGCACAAGCAGTACATCGTCAAACGTCAGTCCTGTTTTCATATCATTCATCCCTTTATGTTTTTACTTATTTTATTCCGCCTCTTTCGAGTATGTAATCTACGTTTTTCAGATAATAGTCGAGAGTAAAACAGCCGTTAAGTTCCGTTTCGGACAACAACGACATAACTTTTTGATTGGCAGCCAACAACTCTTGATAATCAAGCTGTTTTGCATAAGCCTCCATAGCTATCGGCTGTACGGTATCGTAAGCCTCCTCTCTCGACAGTCCTTTGGCAATCAGAGCATTCATCACACGCTGAGCAAAAATTATCTTCTTTGTCCTGTATATGTTATCGAGCATATTTTGCGGGAATACAACGAGGTTTTCCAGAATACCTTTCAGACGCATAAGCATATAATCGAGCAACATAGTAGCGTCGGGCAATATTATTCGTTCGGTAGCCGAGTGCGAAATATCGCGTTCGTGCCACAGAGCCACGTTTTCGTAGAATGTCGCCATATACCCGCGCATCACTCTGGCACAACCGCATATATTCTCGGCACTTATGGGATTACGCTTGTGAGGCATAGCCGACGAACCTTTTTGCCCTTTGCCGAAATTCTCTTCGACTTCGTGCACCTCGGTACGCTGTAAGTTGCGTATCTCCAAAGCAATTTGCTCCAATGTTGCAGCAACGACGGCGAGCGTCGCCATATAATATGCGTGGCGGTCGCGCTGTATCACCTGTGTCGAGACCTCGGCGTGCGATATACCGAGCTTACGACAGACATACTCTTCCACAAATGGCGGTATATTGGCAAAGTTGCCTACTGCTCCGCTCATCTTGCCGCACTCTATATCACGACGAGCAGCACGGAAACGCTCTAAATTGCGACTCATCTCCGAGTGCCAGAGAGCAAATTTCAGTCCGAAACTCGTAATATCGGCGTGTATGCCGTGTGTACGTCCTATGCAGGGAGTGTCTTTATATTTTAGAGCCTGTACTCTAAGCACTTCTATAAACTGCTCTATATCTGTAAGTAATATGTCGTTTGCCTGTTTTATAAGATATCCGTTGGCTGTATCTACTACGTCTGTAGAGGTAAGCCCGTAATGTACCCACTTGCGTTCGTCGCCCAGACTCTCCGATACGGCACGCGTAAAAGCAACTATATCGTGCTTCGTCTGCTGCTCTATCTCGTATATTCGAGGTATCGAAAATTTGGCGTTTGCCCACAGTTTCTCGATATCTTCTTTGGGCACTACTCCGAGTTCGCTCCACGCTTCGGCAGCGTACAACTCTACTTTGAGATATGCTCCGAATTTATTTTCTTCTGTCCAAACCGCCCTCATCTGAGGACGTGAGTATCTGTCTATCATTACTATGTGTATTTTATTTAGTTTTAATATAAAACAAAGAGCAACCCGCCGTAGCAGGTTACTCCCAAACAAAAACTATGAAAACAATTTTTTAACAATTAACATCAATTAATTTCGGCACAAAGGTAGTACATTTTTTTGATACGTACATCAAAAAAAAACGTTAATTTTGCGGAAATGTATTATACTACTCATTTTAAAAATAATATCTGATATGAAAACTAATGATTTAATCGCTTCTGCCCTAAGTCAGAAAATGAAATGGAAAAAAACACAGACAAATGATGTTTTGAATGCGTTTTTAGAGATAATCCGCAAAAATCTATCGGAAAGCAACGATATAGAACTCTTGGATATAGGTCTCCTCGAAAATCGGATAAAAGAGCAAAAAATCATAGTCAACCCCAAGACACACAGAAAGATATTGTATCCTCCCAAAAATGTTTTGGAATTGAAAGTATCAAAGCAGTTACAAGAACATTTAAAAACAATAGAAAAATGAAGACAATTACGAAAGAAAATATTATCAAGCAGTTGTCGGAGCAGACAAACCTGCCACAGGAGCAAATAGAGATATTTGTCGAAAAACTCAATAGCACCATAATAGAAAAACTTGAGACAGATAAGTCTGTGAATATAGAAGGTTTGGGAGTATTACGGCTTGTGTGGTCTAACTATCACAAGAATACAAAACTACGTGAAGGAGAGCCCACCGAATTTTATAAACTCAGATTCGAAGCAGAGGAGCAAATAAAAGAGCTTGTAAACAAGGAATTTGGCTTTCTTACGCCCGTAGATATTACGGAAACATCGGAAGATATACCTCTGAATGCCCTATCGAAGCAGGCAGAAGAGATAAAAGATATTTTGTCGGAAATACAAGAAGTAGACATTGAGGCGATCGCCCATACCGAATCGGGTACGAGTAGTATTGTCGTCGAGGCAAATAGCATCGTGATAGAGAGCGATATATCCGAGAGTCCGAAAGCCGACACGACAACGACCGAGTATAACGAGCCTCTAAATGCCATATTGTCGGCACATAAAGCATCTGAAACAGACGCCAATACAGATACCACAGAAAACTATTCGAGCGATGATGTAGAGGAAAAAGATTCTCGTCGGTGGCTATGGATATTGCTTATATCCATAGGAGTAGTAATACTTGTGGGGCTATTCGTATTTTTCAACAACAAATACAACTTCGTTGATTTCGGTATGTTACTCGGCAGTAAAACAGAGCAAACTATTGATGAGGAGGCAGTTACCGATGACGTCGATAGTGTGGCGATGAAAAACACCGATAAAGACACGCTATTCTTCGAGAATAGGATATACGATGAATTTATTGATACCGTGAAGGTTACCGAGGGGATTACATTGACACAACTCTCATTGAAATATTATGGCAATAAGGCATTTTGGGTATATATATACGAGGCTAATCGAGATATACTACGGAGTGCCAATCACATATCACTTGGAGCAGCGATAAAAATACCTTCGATGCCTAGTGTTTTCATCGATCCGAACGATACGTTTATAATGAATAGCGTTAAAAAATTAGAAAATCGTTATGTTCGGTAATATTTTTCGGCAGAATATTTGTGATTGTATTCGAAAATGATTATTTTTGCCACGAATTATTTTTCATAACATATATAATCTTATTTATTAACTAATAAATCGATAACACAATGAGACTAAGAATTACATTTCTGTTGTTACTTGCTTTGTTGATATTTCCGAAGCATGCTAACGCAAATTGTCCTTTTGTTACGTCAAATGTGCAAGTATCACATACAGCCGTACCTCAGCCGGGTATTGTGATTACGTGGCTACCCGATATTGCAAATCTGGGTGTCACTAAGTATGATATCGTCTTGGAGCTTACTATCACTACTCCACATAGGTTCGATACTATTCATTCGGGGATACAGCCGTCTCGCTTTATTCCATATTCGGCACTATGTAACGGTGAATATCTATTGTCTATCATTACGATATGCCCCGACGGGACGAGGAGCGTACCTTCTACTCCGATAAACTTATCGATTATTTCCGATAAGGCTTGCTATCTTGGTACCACCATCTGTCCGGGAGTTACTATCGATGCTTCCTCTATCGACCTTATGAGCGGCACTAAGAAGATTACCATCCCATGCGACCAGACACAGTACACGCTAAAGCCGGAACTAAAGGTAGTAGGTGGTTCTATCGTAGACTATGCTGTGAAGCCGATACCATTCTCGCCGCCTTATCCGCTTACCGACGGAGACGATATCCCACTCGACCAAGACGATAAATTTTCGGGTATCACGTATCTGCCGTTTAGATTCTGTTTTTATGAAAACATTTACAACCAGCTGCTTATGGGACCAAACGGCTTCTTGTCGTTCAATACCCAGTATGCAAATCAGAGTTGTGGATTTTCGTTTGCCGCGTATAATACGAACTTGCCCATATCAAATTTCGGTATGCCCAATTACGATTGGCGAAATGCGATATATGGAGTATTCGAAGATATAGACCCTCGTAAAGCCAAAGAGTCGGGTGTAGGGTCTTTCAAATGGGGTATTCGCGGAAATGCACCGTGTAGAGTATTTGTGAATTCGTATTTTGATATTCCACTTTTCTTGCACAACGAACTCAGACAGTCGTATCAGATTGTGTTATATGAAGGCACGAATATTATAGACGTGTATGTACAGAAAAGAAATCTGCCTATTTCGTGGAATGGTAGAAAAGGGATAATCGGTGTACAAAACAAAGATGGTACCAAGGCTACTTGTGCTCCCGGAAGAAATATGACCGACCTATGGTCGACAAAAGGTGCAAACGGTAAAAATCAACCCGAGGCTTGGAGGTTTGTACCTGTTACTCAAGACAAAAGATACACTATGACCTGGACTGATATGAACGGCAGGATATTAGGAAGAGGAGACTCTATTACTGTCGATTGCCGCAATTTCGTGAGAAACAAAATCATAGCCAACCTCGAAGTAGAGCCTTGTAGCGGAGGTAAGAGCGTATATAGAGACACGGTAATATTAGGCTTCAACAAAGCCGAACAAATCCAATACGATACCATCTGTCAGACAGAGCCTTACAAAAAAAACGGATGGGACATACCACCTCAATACATAGTAGGCGACTATGAGTTTTTCAGGTCTGCATCGGGGCTTGTCGATAACTTCTGCGGATGCGACACCGTATTTACTCTCAGACTTAGGGTAAACAAACGTCCGACTACGGATACTGCCGTCATGGCTTGCTTAGGCGATACCGTATGGCTCGGCAATAAATTCTCGTTGGGAAGAGGTGTCTTGCTCGATACTATCAAAAACAGCAACAAGTGCGATAGTATAATAATAATGAACGTACAACGTTATCCGTCGACATCGGCTGCCCTAAAAAACATACCCGAAATATGTGCTAACGCTGGTTCGTTTGTACTTAGTTTTGCCAAGACTTTGGGAGATATCATCCCGTCGCAATACAAAATCGATTTCGACGCCGCAGCAGAAGCAGCCGGCTTTGTAGACCAATCGGGAACGTTCGATACTACCACATACAATCTGACTGTCTCGATGCCTGCTAGGGTATATCCCGATACATATTGTGCGGACATTTCGTTTGTCGATACAACATACAATTGCGAAGGTTCTGCCTTTAAACTCTGCTTCGATGTCTACTATCCGGACACTATAATGCAGCAGAAATGGGGCGATGTTATAGCTCTGAAAAACAAGCATTACAATGGAGGTTTCGAAATAGCCGGCATACAGTGGTACAAAGATATCGACGGTATACCGACACCTATCGAAGGACAGACTAAGGGTACTCTACAGACCGGAGTCACCAAAGGGTCTTCGTATAGGGTAGAAATCACACGTCCCGATGGAACTAAGATGTTGTCGTGTCCGTTGTTGATAACAGACGGCAAACCATCGCGACCGGTAATAGTGATAAGCGACAATATTATATCTATATTCCTCGGCAGAGGTAAGTCTATCGTAAATATCTGGACTGTAAGTGGCATACTGCTCAGAACATCGCAGGTAAATGCTCCTTCTTACGAGATGTCGGTTCCCGAAGCAGATGGTACTTATCTGCTCGAAGTCATCACAGAAGATGGCTCAAGAGAGGTGAAGCCTCTGGTAATCAATAGAGGTAGATAGGCGTTTTTCGAAGAAAAAAATGTTGGTTAAATAAAAGGGACTCCTCCAAAGAAATAGGGGAGTCTCTTTTGTATATCGTATTCAGGCAAGTGGGTAGACTATCGACTACTCGGTATCTACGATAGTGAAAGATAAGGGTATATGGCGTTTGCCGATAATATTAGTAGATTTGGATTGTGAGTTTGAGATAAAAATATTACCTTTGTAAGTCTTTTTAATAGACCATAGTAGAGTGATATTAGACAGGTATTTAATTATAAATCATAAAAATATATGAAAAGAGACACAAAAATCTTCGAGTTAATCGAGCAGGAACGCAACCGTCAGTTGCACGGTATAGAGCTTATCGCTTCTGAAAACTTCGTTAGCGAGCAGGTGATGCAGGCTATGGGAAGTGTTATGACCAACAAGTATGCCGAAGGCTACCCGGGCAAACGTTATTATGGCGGCTGCCAGGTAGTGGATATGAGCGAGCAGTTGGCTATCGACCGTATAAAAGAGATATTCGGAGCCGAATGGGCTAACGTACAGCCACACTCCGGTGCACAGGCTAATATGGCTGTGTTTATGTCGTGCCTCAATGCAGGCGACAAATTCCTCGGTCTGAACCTCTCGCACGGCGGACACCTCTCGCACGGCTCCCCCGTCAACTTCTCGGGGCTTAACTACAAAGCACTGGAATACAACGTAAAAGAGTCCGACGGACGTGTCGACTACGACCAGCTCGAACAGATAGCCAAAGCCGAACGCCCAAAACTTATCGTGGCAGGAGCCTCGGCTTATTCTCGCGAATGGGACTATGCACGTATCCGCAAAGTAGCCGACGAAATCGGTGCTATCTTTATGGTGGATATGGCTCACCCCGCAGGTCTTATCGCTGCCGGATTGCTCGAAAATCCTCTCAAACACGCACACGTGGTAACGTCTACCACCCATAAGACACTCAGAGGTCCCCGCGGAGGTATTATACTCTTGGGCAAAGACTTCCCCAACCCTTGGGGCAAGACTACCCCGAAGGGCGAGGTTAAGATGATGTCGGCGATACTCGACAGTGCCGTCTTCCCCGGTGTACAGGGCGGACCACTCGAACACGTCATCGCCGCCAAAGCAGTATCGTTCTACGAAGCGCTGCAGCCCGAATATATCACCTATCAGAAGCAGGTGAAAAAGAACGCATCGGTCATGGCACAGGCATTCGTCGATAAAGGATACAAAATAATATCGGGCGGCACCGACAACCACTGTATGTTGCTCGACCTCCGCTCCAAATTCCCTGACCTTACGGGTAAAGCTGCCGAGAAAGCGTTGGTGGCTGCCGATATTACGACGAACAAAAATATGGTACCCTTCGATAGCCGCAGTCCGTTTATGACCTCGGGTCTGAGGTTCGGTACGCCCGCTATCACTACGCGTGGAGCGAAAGAAGACTTTATGCCTCAGATAGTAGAGCTTATCGATACCGTACTCTCCGACCACGAAAACGAAGCGACTATCACAGCTGTACGACAGAAAGTCAATTCGCTGATGAAAGATATGCCTCTGTTTGCTTGGTAATAATTATTCCTATGGATTACGACCATAGAAAATAAATAAAACCTCAAGATAGAGACTACCCAATTAGTTTGAGCAGTCTCTATCTTTTTTACCGAATATTATAATCGACAGATGATAGAGATAGAGAGGAAGTTTTTAGTTAAAAATCTTGATTTCGTCAAATACGGTGTGCCTTGCCGCATAAAGCAGGGATACGTCTGTACCGAAAACGACCGCGTCGTGCGTGTGCGTATAAAAGACAAAAAAGGATATTTGACTATTAAAACAGCAGCGACGGGCTTCGCTCACCGCGAGTTTGAATACGAGATACCGCTGCCCGACGCCCAATATATGCTCGACAATATGTGCACGAAACCGATAATCGACAAAGTGCGTTTCGAGCTGATACACAAAGGTAAAAAGTGGGAAATAGATGTGTTCAACGCCGAAAACGAAGGACTTGTAATAGCCGAAATAGAACTCCAAAGTAAAGACGAGGCTTTTAAGATACCGCCCTTCATAGACCGTGAAGTAACCGACGACCACAGATATTACAATTCGTACATAGCCCTGCACCCGTTCAATACTTGGAGAGACAGATAATCGTCGTAAAAACCGATGCGAAAGCCGTTTCCGCAATCTATTTACGTTCATAACACAATAAAAGGGCTACTTTTTTCGTATAGCTACAAGTGTCGAAGTTGGTGGACGAGACGATACGCGACATACTCACACCAAGTTAAACATTGAGGTAATAAAATACAAACCCGTTGATAATGAAAAAACACATTATAGTCTTTGCCTTATTATCGATTTTCGCTCATAAAGCCTTGGGGCAGAATCTCATTACTGTCGACTCGAAGTTTTTGCATTTCGGATTCACTCTCGGGCTCGACGCAATGGACTTCGGTATATCGCCTTCGCTCGTTGTTACGTCAAAAGGTGTATATGAGGCAGACGTTGCTAAGGTTACGCCCGGATTTACCGTCGGAGTCATCGGCGATATGCGGCTCGGAGAGTATTTCAATCTGCGTACGGTACCTGCTATGCACTTCGGGCAACGCGAACTGTCGTTTGTAAACTTATCTGCCAATAAGTCGGTAGAGAGGCTAAACATCAAAAGCAATATACTTACCGTTCCTCTATATATTAAATATTCGGCAGTACGAGTATCGAACTATCGACCGTATCTCATTGCCGGAGGAGGCGTAGCTTTCGACTTCGGGCGCGAACGCGAACAACCCGTACTATTGAACACATTAGACTATTTCGTTGATTTCGGGGTAGGATGGACTATATATTTCCCATATTTCAGGTTGTCGCCGGAAATAAAATTTGCTTTGGGATTCGGTAATATCATCACTCCGCTCGAACGACGCACGAATGACTTCATCGCCGACGAAAACCTACATTTCACACGCTCTATCGATAAGCTTACTTCGAGACTGCTCACTTTTACACTCAATTTCGAATAGCATATCTATTTGTCACATAATAAACGATGACTTGCACACCGAGGCTCGATGTTTTAAGTAATAATATCAGACTGCTGCACGCTTTCGAAGAGCTACCGGTAGTATATTGTGGCTTTGCCATCAATGTCGGAGCTCGCGACGAGCACGACGACGAACATGGTATAGCTCACTTCATAGAACATTTAATGTTCAAAGGTACTCGGCGACGAAGCAATCTGCAAATAATCAAACGCCTCGAAGATGTTGGCGGCGAATTAAACGCATATACCACCAAAGAGGAGACATTCGTCTATGCTACCGTGCCTCGTAAGTATGCCGAGAGAGCTATCGAGCTACTTGCCGATATTGTACTCTACTCTACTTTCCCCCAAGAGGAGCTTGTCAAGGAGCGAGAGGTAGTTTTCGAAGAGATAGAGATGTACAACGACTCTCCTTCGGAGCTGATATTCGACGATTTCGAAGACATCGTCTTCAGTAGTTCGTCGCTCGGACACAACATACTCGGCAGCAAAAAGTCGCTCTCGAAGATAGACTCCGACAGTTGCCGACGATTTGTGCATAGGTGTTATACTGCCGATAATATGCTCTTTTTTATGTTTGGAGGTATACACGAAGACCATTTTCTACGCCTTGCCCACAAATATATCGATGTAGGCAATCTTCGTCGAGGCGAAACGCCTCGACACACTCCACCGCTAAGCCAACCCTTAAGTACCGTCTGCCGCAAGAAGACCAACCAGACGCATTGTCTGATAGGAAATACCGCAATATCGATGGCTGCTGCCGACAGCCTTACACTCACTCTACTAAACAATATCTTGGGAGGCTCAAGCCTTACAAGTCGGCTCAACCTCGCCATCAGAGAGCGCAACGGCTGGGTATATGCTATCGATTCGTCGCTCAACTTGTATTCCGATACCGGCGTATGGGCTATATATTTCGGCTGCTCCGAGAGCAATTACCTAAAATGCACCAAGCTCATATACAACGAGCTCGACAAACTGATATGTAAGCCCCTATCGGCTCGCCAACTAAGTCTGTCGAAGCAGCAGATATACGGACACATACTCATCAATTCGCAGAACAAGGAGTACTATATCTTGTCGGCAGCTAAGATAGCCCTACACCTCAACAAGACTATGAGCCTCGACAGCACATTCGAGCGGATATCGCTCATAGAGCCTGCAGATATACAAAATATGGCTACGAAGATATTCGACCCCAAAAGGCTTTCGACACTAAAATACGAGCAATACTCAAAGCAATGACTTCTATCCCCAAATATCACTATTTTTAGTGATTGTGGGTGCATCGTAGAGGAATTACCTTTGCATTGTAGTTAAAGATTTATTCGAGCTATACTATTTTTCGCTTAGGCAGTGGATTTGTTTTGTCATCTTGTTCATCTTTCCTTTGTTTGAAACAACAGAATAGTATATATCTGGTAAATTTCACATAGATTTAATTTTTAGTAATTTTTTTGTTGGAAAAAGCTCAAGTCTCCCCGGCTTGGGCTTTTATTCTTTTTTCGTTGATAAAACGATTACTTTGAGGCGTTGTTTGATTCTGTTTTGGTAGTACAAACAAAATTAAACAAAAGGGGCCAAACCTCTACGAAGAAATCAGCCCTATTTTTTTATCGCAACCGACAGCTTTTATCGGATGGTAGTATTTTTTAATATCCTAATAATCATCACATAACACTCCTCATCGTTTTGCCAATTCAGACGTTATATCCGTAGTCTAAAACTTACCTTCTTTGTTTGCCTCGTCGATGCTCTGGTAGAGAGCCGTGGGGTAATTGCCGCTGAAGCAGGCAAGGCAAAGCTCCTTGCGGCAGCCCGACTTGTAGAGAGCCTCCTGCGATAAGAACGCCAGCGTATCGGCTCCGATAGCCTGACGCACCTGCTCCACACTCTTGCGAGCCGACATCAGTTCGTCGAATGTGCTCGTGTCTACGCCGTAGAAGCACGGGTGTGTTATCGGGGGCGAAGCAATGCGGACGTGTATCTCTTTGGCGCCTGTCTCGCGTAGCATAGCCACTATACGTCGCGATGTGGTGCCGCGTACCAACGAGTCGTCTATGAGCACCACCCGTTTGTCTTTCACTATCGAACGCACGGCAGAGAGCTTCATCTTCACCCCCTTCTCACGCATATCCTGCGACGGCTGAATAAACGTCCTCCCCACGTATTTATTCTTTACCAACCCTTGCTCGTATGGTATCCCGCTTGCTTCGGCATATCCTATCGCCGCACTCAGCGATGAGTCGGGCACGCCGATTACTATATCGGCGTCGGCAGGAGCCTCTTCGAACAATAGTTTGCCGCTCTCTTTGCGGAACGAGTGTACGTTGCAACGCTCCAAATCGCTGTCGGGACGCGAGAAGTAGACAAACTCCATCGCACACAGGTAATGATGTTTGAATTTCGAATAATCTGTCGATGTCATACCGTTTCGGTCGAAGACGACTACTTCACCCGGCTCGACGTCTCTTACGAACTCTGCTCCGACAATGTCGAGGGCACAGGTCTCCGAACTGACGACATATCCGCCGTTGAGCCGTCCTATCGAGAGCGGACGCAGTCCATATTTGTCGCGGGCGGCATAGAGTTTGTTTTCTGTAAGGATAAGGAAAGCGAAAGCTCCCTCTATCATATTCAACGCTTCGATGATGTTGTAGAGTTTGGCTGCCTCGTCTTTCTCTTTTTTTATAAGATGTGCCAGTATCTCCGAGTCGGAGGTCGATTGGAAGATACTTCCCCTGTCTTCGAGGTAGTTCGACAGTTCCCTCGAATTGACGAGGTTGCCGTTGTGTGCCAAGGCAAAGTTGCCCGTATGGTGGCGGAATACGAACGGTTGCACGTTCTTGATGCCTCCTCCGCCGGCAGTGGAGTAGCGTACGTGTCCGATAGACGCACTGCCTTCGAGCGACGACAGATTTTTCTCGTTGAATATCTCCGTTACCAGTCCTTCGCCTTTGACGTTGGAGAATACGCCGTCGTTACACGCTACTATGCCGCAACCTTCCTGCCCGCGATGTTGCAGCGAGTGCAAGCCGTAGTATGTGAGGTTGGCAGCATTCTGCACGCCAAATACACCGAAAACACCGCACTCCTCGTGTAACTCTCTGTCGTGGATTTGTGCAAGTGTGCTAAATGTAGAATCTTGTTCGTATTCGAGCATTTATCGATAAAACAATTATATCAAATATAATTTATTGAGGATATTTATCTGCCTTCAATTTTAAGCCACAAAGGTATAAATTATTTTCCTTATTTATCGTATCCCTCTATAATGAGAAAACAGACTTAATAGTAAGTCTATTCTTTTATACGAATTATAATTTACAACCGCTTACGGAGTCCCCGTGTTTGTACTTGATAGTCGTTACTTTAGGATTTGGTCTGGGATTGACTTCATATTTCATAGAAGTCCAATATAGGTCAAGATTTTTCCAAACCTTTGAGAATAAATCACCAACAATAACAATAGTAGAATTAGTTTGATTGTCGGGGAAGACATAATTTCGAGAATAGAAAGAAATATGATTGGCTGTAATCCAAGGGACTCTTACCCTGACATTTTCTTCTTCATAAAAATTATCATTGCTGTCTCGCAAGTACAGATGATGCATGATTCTGTTTCCCTTTACCGTATATACGGTGATTCCTTTTATTTGGTCGTCATTTACAGTACTTTCGCTGGCAATGGAATTGGTATATATTACAAACGCCATTACATGGTCTTTTAATACTATGTTTTTGTCAGCACAATATTTTATAAAAAACTGCAGCATATTTTCATCTGTATCTGAGCTTGTAACACTTTCGGCATCTATTCCATCTTCTTCATATTGTATGATGTTGAAAGTAGAGGTCATAGATTTATTCATCAGGTTGAACGTAATGGATTGTCCTACCAAGTCGGGTTCTCTTCCACAGTTTTTATTTGTTTTTATAGTGTTGCGATTACACGATACGAGTAAACATAACACTATGGCTAATACATTTATCTGTTTCATAACGATTTGGATTATAAATTTGTACTAAGATATTATTTCTGCTTTTGGAAAGAGGATGAAGATCCAAAACCACTCTTTGAGTGTGAGTGTATAGTCCGTTTTTTTTGTTTGTAATGAATTATTGCCAATTAATAACTACGTGGCAAAGTTAAAAAAGGTCTGCCAAATTTCCAAATATAGTTTTCGGATAATTTTGATACACAAGGTTATACCCAACAAAAAAACGACCATACCAAACGATACGGTCGTATTTTTTTAGCAATATTTTATTGTCGCTGTTTTATTTACTGAGATAATTCAAGACGTTTTTTTCGATACGTTGTTCGATATCTTCGTTGTCCGATACCGTGAATTTCTCTC
Source organism: Porphyromonadaceae bacterium (assembly GCA_905372135.1). Taxonomy (GTDB): domain Bacteria; phylum Bacteroidota; class Bacteroidia; order Bacteroidales; family Paludibacteraceae; genus F0058. Next base: position 39,339 of record CAJPNS010000003.1, read on the forward strand.
CCGTAATCTGTTCGTACAGCTCTCTGTAACGCTCCGATATGCCACGAACTACCTCGTCGGTCATTTCGGGTATCTTCTGTCCCTCTTTGCCTTGGAAGTTGTTGTCCATAAGCCATTGTCTGACAAACTCTTTCGAGAGTTGTCGCTGCGGCTTGTCCGCTTCGAAAAGCTCGCGATAGGTGTTCTTGTAGAAGTAGCGCGACGAGTCGGGCGTATGTACCTCGTCTATAAGATATATCGTACCGTCGGCAGTACCAAACTCATATTTGGTATCTACAAGTATCAGCCCGCGTCGGTCGGCTATCTGCGTTCCGCGTTCGAAAAGAGCCAGAGCATAACGCTCCACAACGGCGTAGTCTTCGGCACTTACAAGCCCTTGGGCTATTATCTCCTCTTTCGAGATATTTTCGTCGTGCCGTCCGAGCTCCGCCTTGGTCGTGGGGGTAACTATCGGTGTGGGGAACTTCTCGTTTTCACGCATACCGTCGGGTATCGGTACTCCCGAGATAGTCTTTGCTCCCGCTTTGTAGTCTCTCCACGCGCTGCCGCACAGATACCCGCGCACTATCATCTCTATTGGGAACCCTTTGCACATTATGCCGCAGGTAACCATAGGGTCGGGTGTGGCACACTTCCAGTTGGGGCAGATGTCTTTGGTCTCGTCCAAAAACTTAGCTGCTATTTGGTTCAATATCTGCCCTTTGAAAGGTATTCCGCGAGGCATCACCACGTCGAAAGCCGAAATCCTATCGGTAGTAATCATCACCAACTCTTTGCCGCCGATGGTATAGACGTCGCGTACTTTACCGTTGTATACGGCAGTCTGGTTGGGGAAACGATACGAAGTTTTTATCAATGCATTCATTTTGTCTACGAAATCGATAATCACTGTTTTTTAGCCGTAATAGCCTGATTGGCTGTAATAGCCGTCATATAGTAAATATCGTCTACCGAACATCCGCGAGACAGGTCGTTGATGGGAGCAGCCATACCTTGCAGTACCGGACCTACCGATACGGCACCGCCGAGCCTTTCGACCATTTTGTAGGCTATATTGCCTATTTCCAAAGCGGGGAATACCAATACGTTGGCTTCGCCTGCCACGGGGCTGCCCGGTGCTTTGAACTTACCTACCGAAGGTACGAGTGCGGCGTCTGCCTGCAACTCTCCGTCTATTTTGAGTTCGGGTGCCATCTGTTGAGCCATTCCCGTAGCCTCTACCACTCTGTCTACAAATTCGTGTTGTGCCGAGCCTTTGGTAGAGAAGCTGAGCATAGCCACTTTCGGTTCGATACCTATCATATTTTTCATTGTCCTGCCTGTGCAGACAGCTATCTGGGCAAGCTCCTGAGCTGTCGGGTTTGGCATTACCGCCACGTCTGCCACGAGCAAGAAACCGTCTTCGCCGTAGGCTTTCTCTTTGCAGAACATCAGCATAGCTCCCGATATTACGCTTATACCGGGTTGTGTCTTTACTATCTGCAAAGCGGGACGAAGCACATTGCCCGTAGTGTTGCGAGCTCCTGCGAGCTCGCCGTCGGCATCGCCCGATTTTATCATAAGGCAGCCGAAATAGAGCGGGTCTTTTACGAGTTCTACGGCTTGTTCGCGTGTCAGACCTTTGTTTTTCCTCAGTTCGAAGAGTAGGTCGGTGTATCTCTCCGCATCCGCGCTCTTCTGCGGGTCGATAATAGTTGCCCGTTCGATGTTCTTCAACCCGTTTTCTTTTGCCAGAGCGAGTATCTTGTCGCTCTGTCCGAGCAGTATGATCTTGGCAATGCCATCGCCAATGATTCTGTCGGCTGCTTTCAGTGTGCGGGGCTCGTCGCCCTCAGGCAAAACGATTCGTTGCGGATTCGATTTTGCCGTCTCGATAAATCTTTTTAGTATTTCCATATCTTATCTGTATTTTTTATCCAAAATTACGAAGCACAAAGGTACAAAAAAAATCACTTCCAGTGCATACTTTCTATAAGTCGTTCTATATCTTCTTGTACATAATCTGCTACGGGCATTATAGAGTCGTAGTTGGGTATGTTGTTGAAGTAGAGAGCTCCCCGCAAGAAATTCTTGACGCTGTCTGTAATGAAAAACTGCACGGGCGAAGCCGCATTGCCCGATATTTTGAATAGCACGCCGTATACCTTCGTCGTATCGTTTTCATAGTAGTTTTCGATGATGGAATTAGCCTTTATCGTGTGTTTGTATGCAAGGCGTCGGCTGTCTTCGGTAACCACTATGAATGAGTCGAGGTCGAGTGGCATATATGTCAGGTGTATCCTGCCGTTGAGAGCAGGGTAGTCGATATTGTACCCCTTTACGTCGCCACCCGTATAGTCGCTTATTTTGCTGTACTTCGATATCCGAAAGGCTATGTCGGGCAGACTGTCGACCATACGATATTCGTGTGTTGGCAGGTCGATACGGAAGTATTCGTAAGGCTTTGGGGTGGGCTTTTTGCCGCAGGCAATCACCAAGAGACATAGTATAAACAGACTGAAAATCTTTGTCATTGTTTTTGTAGTAATATGTTGGTTAATATTATCTTGAAATCATTTATGAAAAAATATACAATTCTCTTCGAAAAAAAGAGCGAGACTATCCTTTTCGTAGAATAGCCTCGCTTTGTGTGCGGC
>CAJPNS010000004.1 GCA_905372135.1 Porphyromonadaceae bacterium
GCACATATTACTTTTTTGATTTTCATACTAATATGATTTTTATAATGAATAATTTATTTACTTTCTTTCTACATATACAAATCAATTGCCTGTCGCAGGACGTCCTACCAGATGTCCCTGACCGATAGCATACACGTCGTCTATTACCATCTGGAAGCTTACAGGTCGGTTTTCGTAGCGTGCTCTCTCTTCGAGTTTATTTCTATGAAAATCGATAATATCCTTAGTAAAAGGTAGATTACCTATATCGAGTAACCGTACGGCACCCTGATTGTCGCGGGCGGGCATCACTTTACCCGCATTGTATTTGCTCGGAGCAAAAGGTATATCGATGACACCTGCTTCGAAGGCAGCGACGGTACCCAAAGCAAAATCGCCCTTACCAAGTTCTTCGACCTTGCCCAAGATACATTTCATCTCTTTCTCGATCACTTCGCTCTCCGTAACGACTGCCGGTATCTCTCTGAAATCTTGGTCTTTGAGCATCGAAATCACCTGCTTGGTAGCACGCAATCCGGCAGCGTTTGCCTCTTTTGTAGGTACGCCCATCGCCTCGTGCGGCGTTTTTACTATCACCTTGGTAGCTTTTGCCAATGCAGCAGCTGCCGCTCCCCACGATATAACGCCGAAGGCTTTGGCTTCGTCTTGCGGGAAACCGCCCATCCATTGGTGGAAGACCGTCGTGATACGAACATCTTTGTATCCGAATTTGTCTAAATATTCTCTGGTAACAACAATCAGCGAACGCAGGGCTGCTATGTCCTGAATAAGATTACCGCACTGCCCGTAACCGACGGTGATGTCTTTGACCCCCTGTTCGGCGGCAAGCAGAGCCTCGATAACGGCAACGGAGTTTGATATACAAGCCGGAATAAGCGTACCCGTAAGCGGACCGAACGGCTCGCGGTTGATAGATACGCCTGCCTCTTCGTACAGCCCCACCAGACGGTCTGTGTATTGCCAATATGCAATGGTTTTCTCTATCGAGTGGTTTTTCGAATACGGCACGTTGTACGAAATACCTCCGCCTTCGTACGAAGTAAAGCCACCTGCTATCGATATCTCGGTAAGCAGACGAGCATCGGGAGTACCGTGACGCACCTGTACAGGTTTTTTGAGAGCAGATGTTACTATACGGCAAATGTTTACACCATAATTTACGATAGGAAACCCGTTCAACATAGAGCGGTGAGTCTCGCGGCTCTTCTCGATACCTGTCTCTGCCTCGTGGTAACGATTGAGACGAGTATAGCTATCCACCGTCGTAGGCAGAAGGTCTGCCTCGCCCTCCTCTTCGAGGTATTGCAATAGTTCTATATGCTCGTTGTGCAGAGCCACCCCTGCACGAGGCTGTATCAGGGTACATCTATTTTCTACGGCTTTTGCAAGTTCGTTGCCGAATCTCTTCTCGGGAGCAATAGACTTTTGATACTCTACCGCTTCTTCGAAATTAACTTCGCTGCCTGTTTTCCATTGCGACAGTACTTCGTTGCGTTGTGCAAAAAAATCGTCGTTCGATAATTTTTTATTTCTAATATCCATTGTATATTTTGTTTGTATATTTATTTAATTTCAGTAATTTCTTTTTTCATTATCCTCAGAGCCATATCCGGTTCGATGGCACTGAGCAAACCCATCGAGGCAAAAATGTACTTTTTATCGAGCATATATCGGGGTTGCCTCGGTTTGGTCGACAATGCATCGTCGGTCTTATCACCGACAGCCCCTTGCAAGATATACGACGGCGAGGCACTGTTGATAATGGCTCCGCCTATTCCGACCACATAAGGCACTGCCGACAAGTCTTTTCCGTTGAGTGTAAATATCATTCCGCACGGCGTGTAGGCAGATTGATATATGCCGCAGTGTCGCTCTACGGCTATCTTTATGGCATTATGAGCCAATGACTCTTCTATTCGCTGGTCGCTACTGCCTGCGGAGGCAATAGTGTCGGGGTTGTCGGAGCAGGTCTTTATCCATCGATGTACGTCTGTAATAGGCACTTCTATCGCGTCGGCAAGCGACTCCAAGTCTATCTCGTCGACAAGCGAAGACAGGCTATAACGCATACCGAGGTCGCCCTCGACGGTACGTTTGCTGTAAGGCTCGGGAAGCCCTTTGAGCATTACGTTGTCTATGGTCGGACGTCCGGCAGACATCGAGTATACATCGGTAGTAGCTCCGCCGAGGTCTACGGCAAGTAGATCGCCAATGCCCGCTTCGTGCTTGGTGCCCCTGCTCAGCAGTTCACAACCGTTGAGAACAGCCAGCGGCGTGGGTATTATCTGGTAGCCGCTCATTTGCTGAATGGCAGAGAGCCCTTTTGCCTCGATTATACGGCTGATGAAAAGCTCTTTTATACGCTCTTTGGCGGGAGCGATGTTTATCTTGTTAAACTCGGGCATCACGTTATCGGTAATGACCCAATTCTTATTCGACGCAGCAAATATCGTCTCCAACTCGTCGGCAGCACTTTTGTTGCCTGCGGCTATGATAGAGAAGTTCCTATCGATACTGCACAAACGTCGGGCGTTGGCGATGATTACCTCTTTGTTGCCGCCATCGGTACCGCCGCACAGCAACACGAGGTCGGGATTGATACGATATATCTCGTCTTGCTCTGTCTTCGATATCTCGAACGAATAGGTTTTCACTACCTTAGCTCCGGCACTCGATGCCGCCATACGTGCCGCTTTGGCTGTAAGCTCGGGCACCAAGCCGAGAGCCACCATCTTGAGACCACCTGCGGCACTGCTACAACACAGAAGCCTTTCGTAGTCGAACGCCCCTATCTTATCGGTCAGAGCAGACAACGCCGAACGAAAACCGTCCATGACGTCGGTCTCTATGGTAGTAAAAGCCGTAGAAGTACCCACTACCGAAGCGGTATCCGTTTCGATAGCGGTAAGCTTGGTATATGTACTGCCGAAATCCGCAGTAAGATATCTCATAGCTACTTAACCCCTAAAATTTTGTAAAGGTCGGAAATAGTCGTATCTATAGATGTACCGGGAGGGTAAACCTTCGTGAAACCCATTGCGGCAAAACGCTTCTCTACATCTTCGAAATTTTGTTTGCCCACAACCAAGTTGCCGCCTGCAAGCAGAGGAATATCTTTGAGACCTGCCTCGTTGCATTTCTCGCGAAGCCCGTTACAGTCTATCTCACCGTGTCCGTAGAGCGAAGATACCAAGATGGCATCTGCCTTTGTCTCTATGGCTGCCTCGATATACTCTTCTTGAGCAACCATAACGCCCAAATTAACTACATTAAAACCGGCTTGCTCCAATGCGTATGTCAGTATCTTATTACCTACGGCGTGCACATCGGCACCGATAACACCGGTTACAATTGTCTTTTTATCCATTTATAAACCACTCATTAAAAATAACGCACAAAAGTAGTATTTTTAAATAGAACAGCCAAACAATTCTTTTGAAAGATATCTGTTTTGATGTTAATTAACATCGTATAAAATCAAACGTCTACAATATAATCGCATTTAAACATCTACCGCCAAACAACAGTTAAAAAACAACCGAAACATCTCTGTAGCAACAACGAAAATCATTATCTTTGTACATACATTAACGAATCGTTTAACCAAAAATCATCGATATTATGACACAAAAAGAGTACAAGCAGCTACAATACAACTACGTTCACTGTGCTGGCACGGGGTGCAAGCGGTCGGGCGAATGTATGCGACACACTGCATATAAGGCGTTCGTCGAGAGCACCCGACAGAGCTGCAACACCACCAACCCATCGGTAATAACGGGTAGCCAGCCCTGCCCTCTATTCGACCTCGAACGACAAGAAACCTACGCTTGGGGCATAACGAACATATATGACAATATTCGTGTTGCCGACTTACACCGAGCAAGGCAAGAGGTTAAGTCGATATTTGGGTCTAAGACATATTATGATGTAAAATTGCAACGACGCCCGATTACCGAAGCCGAACAAAAAGAGATTCGCCAAGCCCTTACCGAGATGGGTTACGACGGCAAGGCAATAGAGTTCGACCGCTACGAACAGCAAAATCCTGTCTTTATGCGAATGTATAGGAAAAAGTAATCATCAGGCAATTACCTCCTAACCTATCCCCGACACTCGTCGACTATTGGAAGCAATCTTCTACTTAGCGACGAGTGCTCTATTTTTATCTAAGCGATAAAAACGTTCCAACGTAACAACTAAGTTTTTCTCAGTATTCCGAATTAGTTCGGGTAAGTTCCCGAATGAGTTCGGGCAAGTTCCCGAATGAGTTCGGGCAAGTCTCCGAATGAGTTCAAACAACTAATAAGAATAATATTCTCCAATACGAAGAATATTATTCAAAAAAAGAGATGAAAATTTATTCTAAACGAACTATTCCGACCGTCGAATGAATCAGTCTCCAAGCAGTCGGTCGTAGATGGCTCTGACCTTCTGCCCCGCATACTCCCAGCGGATAGTGTCGACCTCTTTAAGCCCGTTGCGGTGCAACGCCTCGTACATAGCAGGGTATTTCACTATGGCGTGTATGTAGTCTGCCATCGTCTGTATGTCCCAATAGTCTGTCTTGATGGCGTGGTGCAGTATCTCGGCACAACCGCTCTGTTTGCTTATGATAGTCGGCGTACCGCACTGCATCGCCTCCAGCGGCGATATGCCGAACGGCTCGCTCACCGAGGGCATCATATAGACGTCGCTTTGGGCAAGCATATCGTATACGTCGTCTCCTTTGAGGAAGCCCGTGAAATGAAATCTGTCGGCTATCCCCTTGTGAGCTGCGAGCCTTATCATTTCGTCCATCTTATCGCCCGACCCCGCCATAACGAACCGTACGCCTTTGGTCTTCTGCAACACGGTGGAAGCCACCTCTACGAAATATTCGGGTCCCTTTTGCATCGTTATCCTGCCCAGAAATGTTACTATCTTGTCCTTGCGGGGTTTCTTGTGGAGTTTGTCTGCACACGCCAGCGGCATAACGGCGTTGTGTACCGTCGTAACCTTATCGGGCGATATGTTGTACTTCTCTATGACGGTCTTTCGGGTGAGGTTGCTGACGGTGATGATATGGTCTGCCGAGTCCATACCCTGTTTCTCGATACGGTATACTTCGGGGTTTACCCGTCCGCGGCTGCGGTCGTAGTCTGTGGCGTGGACGTGTATTACAAGCGGTCTGCCCGATATGTTTTTGGCAAAAATACCCGCAGGATAGGTAAGCCAGTCGTGCGAATGTATTATGTCGAACTCCAACGAATGAGCCAAAACACTCGCCACCGCCTCGTAGTTGTATATCTCCTCGAACAAATTCGGCGGATAGATGCCCGAAAACTCCACACAACCGATGTCGTTTACCCCGATACGTGTAAAGTCGTATCGTATTCCGCTGCGGAAGCGAAAATATTCGTCGGCATTGCTCGTGCGTTCCATAGCGTATTCGTACGAAATATCACGCCACACTATCGGCACCGAATTGGCTCCTATTATACGGAGAAAACTCGTGTCTTCGTCGCCGTGAGGCTTGGGGATAACGAACGTTATCTGCATATCTTTCTGTACAGCCATACCTTTGGTAAGCCCGTAGCTTGCCGTGCCGAGTCCTCCGAGTATATGGGGCGGAAACTCCCAACCGAACATCAGTGCTTTCATCGTTGTTGTGTGTCGTTGTTTTCGTTATTTATAATCCGTGCGATACGCAGTATCTCTGCAACGGTCGGAGCGTAGCTCATTCCGCCGTGTCCTTTGAACGGCGGGTTGCCGTCGTAGAGTTCCGACAGTGTGCCGACGGTCAGCTCGGTCAGTTCGTTCTCGTAGCCTGCAAAGAAGCGACGAAGAAATTGTGCGGCACTGTTTTTGTACACCTTCATATATGCGTCGGCGTACGCCCCCGACAGAAATGGCCACACCGGTCCGTTGTGGTAGTTGTGGTTGCGTTCGTACATTCCGCCGACGTAGTTAGGACGATACATACCGCTCTTGGGGCTTAACGAATGAAGCCCTTTTACCGTCAGCAACTCGCGTGTGATGATGTCGAGTACCGATTTCTGTTGTTTCGCATCGAGGGGCGAATAGGGCAACGACACGGCAAAAATCATATTCGGACGTACCTCCACATCGCGGTAAGCGCCGTCGATATAGTCGTACAGATATGTGCCGTTCCAGAAGTTGTCCACAAAGGCACTGCCCGTATGCGATGCCCGATACGCAAGCCTGTCGGCAACGCTGTTGTCGCCCATAGCCGATGCTATTTTCGCTCCGAAGCAGAGTGCGTTGTACCAAAGAGCATTGAACTCTACGATATAGCCCGTTCGAGGCGTTATAGGCTGTCGGTTTTCGGTAGCGTTCATCCAAGTGGCAGCTACCGTAGTACCGCCGGTATAGAGCAGACCGTTGTCGTGAACGAAGAGGTTTGGGTGTTTCTGTTTTTCGATGAAATCTATTACTTCCAGCATAAGCCTGCCATACTTTGCCGCAGCCTGCTCTACGGAGGTATATATGGCATATTGCTGAATATTCCACATAAACCACAGCGGACAGTCGGGGACGTACGTCTCTATGTAGTCGGTCGAATAGTCGTTGCCGCTTATGTAGTCTGCCGCCATTTTGGTCATCGTGGCAAACATACGCTCGAACCCGTCGATATTGCCGACGCTGAGGGTCGCTCCGGGCAACGACAGCAGTGCGTCGCGCACCCTGAAGGTAAACCACGGGTAACCGGCAACAATATAGAGGTCGCCGTTCTTTTCGACAAAAAACTGTTCGGCTGCGTTTACGAGGCAGTTCTCGAAAGAGTCGTTCGGCTTGGTCTGTTTCAGCTCACGGTTGAAGAGGCTTTTTATCGTTCGGGGGTTAATGTCTTTTGTGCCTGCCGCGAACACTACCGACTCGCCGCTCTGCATCGTCAGCTCGAAGTATCCGGGAGCGAACAAATCCTCTTTGTAGTATAAGCCACGTTCCTGCTCTTTGGGGTATTCCACACCTTTGTTCCAAGCGGGCAGGTATACGAATTTGCTCTTTTTACTCGTCTGCATAGCAAGCTGCGGGTATTTGTCGTACAGACAGAACGCTACTCCGTTCTCTACATTGGAGAAGTCTTTGCGGATACGATTGTTTTCGTAGGTAAGGAAGTGTATGCCTCGGAACGCCAAAAGCGGTTTCAGACGTAATGTCGTATGCGAGTGAGCCTCCAGCAGCGTATAACGTATCAGTACTCTGTCTTCGTCTTCCACCAGCAGTCGTTCTTTTTTCAGTATCACGCCGCCGACGCGGTATATCGTCGTGGGTACCGTATCTACGTGAAATTCTCTGATATACTTGTGTCCGCCCGGTGCAAAACAGTCGGGTCCGTACTTGTGTATACCCAGATTGAACTCCGCTCCGTACTGAATGACGGTCTCGTCGAGCGACGACAACAATACGTGGTTGTAACCGTCTACCTCAGGCACGGGAGTCACCAAATAACCGTGATACTTGCGAGTATTGCAGTCTACTACCGACGAACTCATATACGAACCGTTCCTGTTGGTCCGCAGAAACTCTTTCGATAGCGACTTTTCGAGATTCATCAGCAACGTACGGTCGAATTTTAAGTAACTCATAGCAATAACCTGTGAAATTTTTCCCAAAGGTATCAAAAAAATATCAGACGACAAAAGAATGTTTTTTGCAAAAAACAAAGAAAAAGATTTAACTTTGCGTACTAATATAGTCTATAGAGCAGTATAGTATATACCGCAAAAGCAATAATATGCTCGAAACAAATACTGTAAACATCAATACTACCGTCTGCAACAACTACGCAAAAGTAAGACCCAACCTGCTGATACTACCGATAATAGCTATCGCTACGGTGGTGGCTTTTTTACTATTAAACGGGGCACTGTCTGCCGAAGGCTATGCCGAGCTGCAAAGAGGTGTCTTTATCTCTATCAATAGTGTATTATCGCAATACCCGTCGTTGCAGTACAATATCACACAACTCGGCAACAGTATGATAATCATGTCGCTCATAGCGATATTCATACGTTATGCCCCCAATATGTGGAGCGCTCTTGTGGCAGGCTCCATAGCCTCGGGGATACTGTCGAAGATATCGAAGATGATACTCAGTGTACCTCGTCCTGCACAATACTTCGGCAGCGATAGTTTCAACATAATAGGAGAGCCTATATGGGGCTATGCAAGTTGTCCGTCGGGGCATTCGATTACGGTATTCACCGTGCTTACCGTATTACTATTTGCCTTCTTACCTCAAAGCCGCTCGAAGAGAGTATTATGGGGATTGTTGCTGTTAGCTGTCGGGATAGTCATCGTACTGAGCCGCATAGGAGTAGGGGCACACTACCCTCTCGATACAATCGTCGGTGCCATAATCGGTTACGCCTCGGGAATATTGGGAATACTGTTCGATAGGCGTTTTCCGGCAGTATTTGGCTGGATAGGCAAAATAAAGTACCGACCGATACTGATACTGCTACTCGTAGGCACGGCTATAGCTATAATACTGAAAATCATACACGACGAACTAATAATATTTTACATATCACTTATAAGTATAATAATTTCTATTTATGCAATTACTAAAGAATATATTGGAAAAAGTAAATAAAGAGATACCTCTTGTATTGTTTGTAGGCGTCGCGAGTCTGCTTACTATCGTATTGTTTCATATACCTTTCTTCGGCTTCGTATCAGACCACGTCGATAGCCAAGCTAAGAGCGGTATGGAGATAATCATCGGACTTTCGGTTACAATGCTCATTGCCAATGCTTTTGTGTTTTATATAATAACGTTTTTATCGCGTATAGCAGGCAAGGTGGTATTAATCATCTTCTTCATACTCAACTCGGTAGCATTGTACTTCGTAAATAAGTACAATATCATATTAGACGAAAGTATGATAGGCAATGTCTTGAATACCAATTTCAAAGAAGCGACAAGTTTCTTATCGCCTACGCTGTTTGTATACATACTGCTACTTGGCATATTACCGAGCGTATGTGTATATTTCGTAAAGATAAAAAAGGAGCGTCTGAAGGTATTTGTCATAAATGCCGTTGTCGCTTTTGTTTTCATCATAATAATGATTTTCACCAACTCGAGCAGTTGGCTATGGATCGACAAATACTCTACTCAGCTTGGCGGGCTTACTATGCCTTGGTCGTATTCGGTGAATATCCCCATACACTATATCCACAAATACCGCAACAACCGCAAAGAGATACCACTACCCGACGCCACAATAAAAGACAACGAAAAAGCAATAGTAGTGCTTGTAATCGGCGAATCGGCTCGTAGACAGAATTTTTCGCTATACGGATACGACAAAAACACAAACCCTCTGCTCTCGAAGACCGAAAATATACGTGCTTTCAAAGCCAATTCGTGTGCAACATACACTCGAGCAGGCATAAAGTGCATACTCGAACACGAAAACACCGACAAACTCTACGAGATACTCCCCAACTATCTGTACCGCAATGGAGTAGATGTCGTTTGGCGTACTACAAACTGGGGCGAACCTCCCATACATATAGAAAAATATCAGAACTACGACTACCTGCACCAATACGACACTTGCAATATAGGCGACTACGACGAGATACTGACATGTGGACTGAAAGAGACTATTCGTCAAAGCGATAACAATAAGATATTGATAATATTACACACAAGCACAAGCCACGGTCCGAGCTACAGCAAAAAATATCCGCCACAGTTCGAGACATTCTCTCCCGTCTGCAATAGTGTAGAGCTCGGTAAATGTTCGGCGGAAGAGCTTATGAACGCCTACGACAACACGATAGTATACACCGACTATATTCTACATAAAATCATCGAAGACTTAAAGAGCCTCACCGACTACAAGAGTACAATGATATTCGTCTCAGACCACGGAGAGTCGCTCGGCGAGAAAAACCTATATATGCACGGCGTACCAATGAAGTTTGCTCCAAAAGAGCAGTACGAGATACCTTTTATCGTCTGGGTATCTGATAGTAATACTCAGGTAAAAAACATCGACAATCTGTGCCAGAACTATGTGTTCCATAGTGTGCTCAAATTCTTATCGATACAGAGCCCTGTATATAAAGAAGATATGAATATTTTCGAATAAAAACGTCTATTTTACCTATCAATCAAACAACACCGCAAAATGAAAAAGTATTTCGCATTAAATATCGCAATATTACTAATATGCCTATCGCCCTCCGAACTACACGCTTGGGGGCAATACGGACATCGTATCATCGGCGAGATGGCAAGCAACATGCTATCGCCGGAGGCAAAGTCAAGAGTAGAGGCTGTTCTGAACGATTATAGCGTGGCTATGGCAGCAAATTGGGCAGACTTCGTGAAATCGGATAAAGCTTACGACAAATACAACGCTTGGCACTACGTCAATCTCGACGACGGTCTGAGCCGACAAGAGTTTGACAAACAGATACTATCGACCGACAACGGCGAGTGTGTGTATCGTATAATATGGCTTATCGGCAAGCTCCGACAAAACCCCAACGACAACGAGAGCCTTAAGTTTCTCATACACTTAATAGGAGATATGTGCCAGCCGCTACACTTGGGGCGTAGCGCCGACAAGGGAGGAAATACCATAAAAATACGATGGTTCGGGCAAAACACCAACCTGCATACCTTATGGGACTCGAAACTAATCGAACGCCAACAACTGAGCTATACCGAGTACGCTACTCACCTGACAAAGATACACAAACCCACAGCGAAACGATACTCGAAAGACCTTCTCTTACAGACTGCTTGGGATACATACTCAGTAGTATCGAAGATATACGACTCGGCAGAGTCCACAGGAAACGGCTACCGATACATATACGATTATATCGATATCTGCGAGCAACAACTCGTATCGTCGGCAATATTATTAGCCTCCGTACTCGAATACATATACTGAAACCGCTAAGCGTCAACAGTATACCTCAGATATAAGGCTGTATCTGCTTTATAAATTCTTTCATGCCCTCCGATGCTCCGAGCCGAATATAGTGCCAACGTGAGTCGTTGATAGCCACACTATTGGGGTCTACCACGTAGACAGGCACTTCCGGCTGCACATAATGTACGAGCGAGGCAGCCGGATAGACATTGAGCGAAGTACCTACAACGACGAATATATCGGCTTTCTGAGCCAGACGTACGGCTTCTTCGAGCATAGGCACAGCCTCGCCAAACCAGACTATATGCGGGCGCAACTGGAAACCTTTCTCGCACTTATCACCGATTTTCACCTCGTATCTATCGGGCGTTAGCTCATATATAAGGTGGTCGAACCGCTCGGAACGTACCTTCGTGAGTTCGCCGTGCAGGTGGACTATGTTTTTAGAGCCGGCGCGTTCATGCAGATTGTCGACATTCTGAGTTACAACGTATACGTTGAAATATTTTTCGAGTTCGACCAGAGCGATATGCCCATAGTTTGGCTCTACTTCGAGCAACTGTTTGCGTCGTTGATTGTAAAAGTCGGTAACGAGCTTCGGGTCTCTCGCCCAACCTTCGGGAGTAGCCACATCTTCGATACGATATTGCTCCCAAAGTCCGCCGCTATCGCGGAAGGTAGATATACCACTTTCGGCACTGATACCCGCTCCTGTAAGTACTACCAGATTTTTCATTGTATCGATAATATTAGTAAATGTCTATATATCTTTGATTAGCAATTGGCTATTTTCGGCAATAGTCTTATCTTTTATATCCCTTATCTGCCGCCATATATCAGCATATTGGCTATCGCGTCGGATACCGAAGTTCTCTTTACCGGCCGATTCTATTCGGTCTATTACCATCGCTACCGAAATTTTATTAATATCGATTGCGGGCATATACGTACGATTGTTTTTGTCGTCGATAATCTCTACAACGATATTGATATTTGTCAGCGTCTTCAGGGCGTCGTTTACCATACGTATCGGCAGATTGCTTTTGCGTGCAAGATACTGAGCGTCGATAGGAGGCAGCCCGTCTTCGAAACGCTTTACGATTATTTTTGTAATAAGCACAAGCACAAAGTCCATAAACCGACGCGACGTCTTATCGCGGTCGTATTCGTAGTATTTATCTTTAAGGTTTTGGCTTACAAACGATAGCTCTGCTCCATACAATACTATCAACCACGATATTTGCAGCCAGAAAAACAGCAACGGTATAGCTGCAAAAGCACCATAAACGGTATTGTAACGCGACAGATTAATCTGCCCCGTAATATACAGATACTGAAAAAGTTGGAATATCGTACCGCAAATAATACCGGCAAACAGAGCATGAGTAATCTTCACTTTCGTATTGGGAACCACGAAATAGAGCAGCGAGAAAAGCACCCAGTAAAAAAAGAATGGTAGCAACTGTGCAAGAAACTTATTCATAGGCGAATACCAATATCCCAATACGGAATTCATACGGCTATTGATATATATCGAAAAACCGCTTGCAAGACTTATCAGCACCGGAACAAGCACTATAAGAGCTATATACGTTGTAAACTGATGAAAAAACGAACGTGACTTCTCTACATTCCATATTTTGTTGAAATTAGCCTCTATCTCTTGAAACGTACTTATCACCGTCCAGAGCAGGAATACGACACCTATACCTATCACTACCCCACCCGACATCTGCTCTAAATAATTGTCTATGAAGCCTGTTATATATGGTATTATCTCGCTTTGTCCGCTAAGAGCCTCAGAGATAAACTCTTTTACCTTCTCCGAGATACCAAAACCTCGCCCTACGGCAATAAGCAGAGCCAATACGGGCACAATAGCCAATACCGTACGAAACGACAAAGATGCCGATTTAGCCATCAATTCGCTTTTAGTGAAGCCTTTGGCAGATAATATTATTTTCTTCAACAGATTGAAAACAAACACCTTAGTCGACGACAGATTTCTATCGCCTATCTCCCATATATCGTGTGTAAGAAAGAGAGTAACACGTTTGAACAGATATATCGTCTTGTCGAGCAAGCCGACGTTTTTCTTTTCTCGTTTCATCATTTTGTTTCGTTTTTTACTGATTTGTTTAGCCTGCCCACCCTTCGCGGTCGAGATTGCGGTAGTTGATAGCCTCGGCTATATGTGGTATCTCTATATTGGGGCTTCCGTCTATATCTGCTATCGTACGCGATACTTTCAATATTCGGTCGTAGGCTCTTGCCGATAGGTTCATTCGCTGCATAGCCTGTTTTAGAAGGTTTTGCCCCTCTTGGTTGAGTACTGCATATTGCTGCAACATCTTCGACGACATTTGAGCATTGCAGTGTATGCCTGTGATATCTTTGAAACGTATTTGCTGTATGTTTCGAGCCCTTATCACTCGTTGGCGTATCGCTTCGCTACTTTCGGCGGTCTTCAGCTCGGCAAGTTTCTCGAACGGCACCGGTACTATCTCGATATGTATATCGATGCGGTCGAGCAGAGGACCCGATATGCGGCTCAGGTAGCGGTGTACCATCGATGGCGAACAGACACATTGCTTGTCGGGATGGTTGTAATACCCACAGGGACAGGGGTTCATCGCTGCTACAAGCATAAAACTGGCAGGATATTCGATAGCAAATCGAGCTCGCGAAATAGATATTTTTCGGTCTTCGAGAGGTTGCCTCATCACTTCGAGTACGGTACGTTTAAATTCGGGTAATTCGTCGAGAAAAAGTACACCATTGTGTGCCAACGATATCTCTCCAGGCTGCGGAAATGTGCCGCCACCCACAAGAGCCACGTCGGATATGGTATGATGAGGACTGCGAAAAGGGCGTTGCGACAGCAGAGTACACGCACCCTGCATCTTACCTGCAACAGAATGTATTTTGGTGGTTTCCAGCGACTCACCGAGAGTAAGCGGCGGTAGTATCGTCGGTAAACGTTTAGCCATCATCGACTTACCCGCTCCGGGAGCTCCTACCATTATTATATTGTGTCCGCCGGCAGCAGCCACCTCCAAAGCACGTTTTACGTTCTCTTGCCCTTTTACATCGGCAAAGTCGAGGTCAAACTTATTGATATTCGAAGCAAATACCGCTCTGGTATCTATATCGGTCTTTTCGAGTATCTTATCGTGGTTGAAAAAATCTACCACATCTTTCAGATTATCTACCCCATATACTTCGAGTTTGTTTACTACGGCGGCTTCAAACACATTGTCGCGAGGCAAGATGAATCCTTTGTAACCCATATCGCGAGCCATTACTGCTATTGGCAGAGCGCCTTTGATAGGTTTGAGCGAACCGTCGAGAGATAATTCGCCCATGATGATGAACTTATCAATATCCGTAGCGTCTATTATCTCGTTGGCAGCCAATATGCCTACGGCTATCGGCAAGTCGTAAGCCGAACCCTCTTTGCGTATATCGGCAGGAGCAAGATTGATGATACAAGCTCGTCGGGGAACGTTTATACCATTGTGTTTTACAGCCGAAAAGAAACGTTCGAGGCTCTCTTTCACCGCGTTGTCGGGCAGCCCCACAAGCATATACTTAGCTCCTCCCGTAGTATTCGACTCTACCGAAATAGGTGTGGCATCTACGCCTTGCACTGCCGCCGAATTGACTTTGACAAACATATTGCTTCCACTTTTTTATTTCGTTTATAAAATCAAGAATATAAGATAGATACACTAATCTATTCGCCTTTGATGATAGGCAAAAAATTGTCGAACTCTATAATTTCTCTCACGTATATCTTACTATTAGCCAAGTCACTTATATACAGCTTATTGTCGAATAGCAACAGAGAATTGAGAAGTGCCCCCGAAGCATCCGTTATTTGGTCGTATCCGTACTCATTGTTTTCGAATATAATATTGCCGATATATCCTTTAATGTCGTGGTTGCAAAAGATTAGACGAGTCTTGTTTGGTGAAAATTCCAAGCCCTGATAATCGCCCATTTCGTGTATTATCGGGCGAATCGATGGGTTGCTAAGGTCGTCGATGATATGAATGATTTTGTCGTCGTACTCAGTGCCGTCGAATGAGTTGGAGGCTACAAACAGATATTCGCCCATCATCTTCATAGTAGACGGATAAGGTATATCGATATACTCGAGTAGCGAGCCGTGGTCGATATGCAACGGGTCTGATATATTGAGGAGATATATCTTGTTGTAGTTTGTGACAGAGACAAATAGCGTACTACCGGCTACCAAAACATCGTTTACAAAGGCATCGCCTTGCGGGAACAGTATCTCGTCTATCTTTTTGCAGTCGTTGAGGTCGAATACCGATACTCTATTTACGTCGGCTACAAAAAGGAAATGGCCGCCTACGTCTATCCCTTTCGGAGCATAGAGTCCGCTATTCGAAGGGATGATTATCTTTGTTTTACCTTTGTGATAGTACGACACGAATCCTGTCGGGGCACTGCTCCGATAATCGAGAGTGTCGCCGCCTAAGTTCGATATGAGTATACCACCATCGTATTGGCACATATCGTACGGATACTTAATACCTTGCGTCAGTTCTTCTTTGTCCTTGGAGCAAGAAACCGACATTAATATAATGGCAAATAATATAATGTTATAGTTTTTCATAGCATGTTGTTTTGTCTGTTTCAGTCGGGAAGACGAGCTATTATAGTCTCGTTGCCCTTGGTACGCTCTGCAAGCGTTACAAATATCTTGGAGTCGATAGGCAAAAACAGGTCTACTCGCGAACCGAATTTTATAAAACCTATATGATAGTTTATCTGCGACTTATGCGTCGGAGCGGCATAGGTAACTATTCGTCGGGCTAAGGCTCCTGCTACCTGCCTGAGCAAGATTTTCTGCCCACTACTCGACTCTATCACTACCGACGAACGTTCGTTTTCGTGGCTCGATTTGGGCAAATAAGCAGCCTTGTGCCTGCCCGAATGGTGGCGGGCATAGAGCACTGTCCCGTTGATAGGATACCAGTTGGCATGCACATTGAAAGGCGACATAAAGATAGAGACTTGCTTCATCTTCTTACCCTCGAAATATTCGTAAACCTCTACATCTTCGATAGCTACGATACGCCCGTCGGCGGGAGCTATCACGAGCGAATCGTCGTTTATATCGGCTATACGCTCCGGATTGCGAAAAAAATAGAGAAAGAAACCAAACATAACCACCGAGACTATCAGATTGATTATCAGGTATATTCCAATAGTTGTTTTGAAATGGAACAACAGATTGATAGCCACAAGCAATACAAACATAGATATAAGTATTGCACGTCCTTCTTTGTGTATGCGTATTTTTCGATTGATACGTCTCAACTGACTTCGTCTCTTTATATTGCCGTTGTTCATTGGTGATACTGTTTTTTTATAATCTGCAAAAATACAATTTATTTACGTATTAAATCATAATATTTGTAATACACATAGAAACATCATGCTATATATAGATAATACCCACCGATATACAACAAATTAGCATATAAACAGGAAAAAAAGAGTAACTTTGCCCGTCATTTTTTATAGGATACAATCAAATGAAAGTAATCAACAAAACTTCTGATTTACAAGCTATTATCGAGCAGCTTAAAAACGATGGAAAATCAATCGGTTTAGTACCCACTATGGGGGCTCTGCACAAGGGACATCTGTCGCTTGTAAAAAACTCTATATCGAACAACGACATCACGGTAGTATCTATCTTCGTCAATCCCACACAGTTCAACAACCCAAACGACCTCGCTTCATACCCTCGAACGGTCGACAAAGACTTGGAGCTACTCCAGACCATCGGCTGCGATATAGTATTTGCTCCTGAGGCAGACGATATATACTCCAAAAGCGAGACAGATAGTCGATTTGAATTCGATTTCGAAGGACTCGATAAGGTTATGGAAGGCAAGTTTCGCCCCGGGCACTTCAACGGTGTAGTACAGATTGTAAGCAAGTTGTTCGATTTGGTGCGTCCCGATAGAGCCTATTTCGGTGAGAAAGACTTCCAACAACTCGCCATAATTCGCTTGATGACAAAAAGATACAATCTACCAATAGAAATTGTACCATGCCCCATAGTAAGAGAAGACTCGGGGCTGGCTCTGAGTAGCCGCAATTCGCTGCTGAATGACAATGAAAAACGAGTTGCATCGCACATCTATGCCGTACTCGACGAAAGCCGACAGTTCGTACCACAGACTGATGTAGAAGAGCTAAAACAGTGTGCTATTGCAGCTATCGAACAGAAACCCGAACTGAAAGTAGAGTATTTAGATATCGTCGACGGACATACGCTGAAAAGCATCGTAAAATGGGACGAATGCGACTACGTAGTAGGCTGTATTACTGTCTTTTGCGGAAACGTAAGGCTTATCGACAATATCTGCTACAAAAAGTAACAGGCTATTACTTAATATATTATCGTACTCCTTGCTCTGCTACAAATCGACAACGTATTTTTTCAGAGCGGGGTTTTGCATCGACTTAGGTACCGACTGCTTCACTATATCGATAATACAATCTTGTATAGCGGTCTTGGCATTGTGTCTGTTGACTATAAGCGCTACTTCTCTTACCGCATTGAGGTTTTTGAATGGTCGCAGCGAATCTTGCTTTTCTTCAGACAGCCCCATAGCGTGCATTTCGGGTATTATAGTAAGTCCGGGGTTCATATCTACCACGTGCAGAAGGGTATCGATACTACCCGATTCGAATTTTATGGTAGAGTGTTGGCGGCTATTGCGTATCTTACACAAGCGTTCTATCTGCCCACGAAGACAGTGTACGTTTTCGAGTAGCCAAAGTTTATCGGCGTCTACTTTATTAATATCTACCTCTTTATCTCCATATAGAGGATCGAGCGGCGATACGTAAGCATAAAATTTCTCGTAATATATTGGAAACGATATCAGGTCTTCGTGTTCGATAGGTCCGGCAAGTATTGCTCCGTCGAGACGCTCATTAAGCAGCAATTCGATAATATTCGAAGTGGTATTCTCTTTGATTATCAACTCCAAATCGGGATAGTTATTATAACGCTTTGCCAACATCTGCGGCACTAAATATGCTGCTATAGTGGGTATTACACTCAGGTTGTAGCGCCCCGATAGAGTGGTATGTTCTTGGCGTACTATCTTTTTTATCTGCTCAAATTGCTTCAACGATACACGCGCCTGTTCTATTATCTGCCGTCCTATATCGGTCGGTTCTATTGGGTGTTTCGACCGATTGAAGATTTTCACATTTAGCTCATCTTCGAGGCGTTGTATCATCGTGCTGAGTGTAGGCTGCGTAACCTCGCAATAGTCGGCTGCCTTGGCAAAGTGACGATACTCATCGATTGCTATCAGATATTCAAGTTGTTGTATATTCATATCTCTATTGTTTTTATTATGAGAAATATATATTGTTCGAAAAGACGAATACTACTCTTTTTTTATTTCTTGCGTTCTATTACCTTTTTTATCTCTTGCGGTTTCTGCCTCAGAATAGGCAATTCGCGATAATTCCAATATTCTTCGTTGTCCCACATCTGCCTTAGTTCGAACGACTTACTATAATAATATACCGGCTCAGCCTGACGCTTTTCGGCGAAATTACCGACATCGTACTTACCATTGCCATTGAGGTCGACAAATAGACGTGCATAGTATGTACCGGCATCGAGATTGTCGAACCGTACCTTCTGCTTATCGGCTATGGCTCTGCGTATTACCCTCTCGTTTTTGTCGATAAGCTCTATTATCTCCTTGCCTGTGAACACTCCCATTTCGAGTGTCAGCGAGGCATATACGTCTTTGCTTTTGACGCTAAAGTCGAAGGTAGTGCCCTTGTTTACATTGCCGTATATATCTCTGAAATAGGCTGAGTCTACTACCAGACGATAGGTCTGCGACGGCTGCAAAGTAGCTGCCACTCTATATCTTCTGCCCACCGAATCGATTGCCATTATAGTAGATTTCTGAGGCTGCCATATAGTATCGACTCGCCTTTGAAGCGATATTTTTTTTACCATATCCATCTCGGCAGGCGTAGGTATACTTATCTCTATGGTATCGAAATAGTTGATACTACCCTTTGCATTCGATATAAGGGTCAAAAACTCTTGAGTGCTATTTTTGTCGGATTTCGCTCGCCGTTTTTGCGACCTAAGCGATATGGTATCGGTCTGTTCTACAAGGTTGTGCGTAGAATCCATTTTCATATACGTAAGCCTCAACTTCAGAGTATCGATAGCCCAAAGAGCAGTGTCTTTGAGCCAATAGTCGATAGTATCGCCTCGGCTATTGGGCTCTACGACTACACCTTTGTCTATATCGAAATTGATACCTTCCGTTCGAGGCAACTCCTTATTGGGAGCGTTGAAATATATGGTAAAATGTCGTACATCGGGACGTAGTTTTTTTACCACATACTGATTGTAATAATCTTCTACAAAGGCTCTAAGCACGATAGAATCGGGCGAATACCGTACGTCAAACTTACGTATCACAGTGTCTACGAGCCTCAAAGTATCGGTTTTGCCCGTCGATAGTCTTACCACAGAGTCGCGATAAATGGTATCTGCTACGACGTTTGTCGATGCCGAAGGCTCGAAGATAGAGTCCGAAAAGGCTATCTTCTCGTCGGGCATATCGAAACGATAGTTATTGCCGACATCGTCGAGAGCGTATATTCTATATTTACCGCTCCTTATGTTTGTTATCGAAAAATTGCCGTTTTTGTCGGTCTTAGTGATTCTATCGAACGGTTTGGAGGTAAATGCTGAGTCGGATAAGTCGCTGTGTATACCCACTATAACACCGGCAATAGGGTTCAACGTTGCGGCGTCGATGAGTGTACCCGACATCTTCAACGTATCGATAGACTCGCCCGTAGCGAACGAGAACGAATATCCAGACAAGACGTTGTTTTCGTTGTTGTCGACGATGGCATCGCCGAAAAAGATAGTATAGGTGGTCTCGTCTTTGAGCGTGTCTTGGAGCTCCACCGAGATCTTCTTGCCTATGGCTTTGACCGTAGGAGCTTGCTTCTGAGGAGGAGAGATTATTATGTTGTCGAAAGTATTCTGTACCTGTACTATTTCGTCAAATATTATATCTATCCTGTTTTTCTTATAATTCAATGAGTTGGCATCGGGGATACTCTTCTGCGGACGAGGTGGCATAATGTCTTTTGGTCCGCCCTGAGGTCCGTTGCCTCGATTGGCACACGAAACCGATATCAGATATGCAACAACCGATATAACTAAAAGTAAACTCGTAGAAGCAAGTCTGCGTCGTATCATATTTCCAACATACTAAACGGCTTGAGTTCCATATCTTTGGGCGATACTATCATCTTGTCTTTTGGTATCTTCCAATCGATAGCCAAAGTAGGGTCGTCGAAAACGATACCGCCTTCGGACTGTTTGTCGTACAGGTTATCGCACTTGTAACTAAATATGGCTGTGTCGCTTAGCACCGAAAATCCGTGAGCAAATCCGCGAGGTATGAGATACTGCAAGTGGTTGTCGCCCGAGAGCTCCACGCCGTACCACTGACCGTAGGTAGCCGAGCCGGGGCGTAGGTCGACGGCGACGTCCCAAACCTTGCCCATTATTACCTGCACGAGCTTAGCTTGAGCCGATGAGCCTTTCTGGAAATGTAGCCCACGCACTACTCCGTAGCACGATTTCGAGAGATTGTCTTGTACGAATTTATTCGTTATGCCGAGGCTACGGTAACGCTCCTCGTTGTATAGCTCGGTGAAAAAACCTCTCTTGTCGGCAAATACATCGGGGCTTATTATCTTGAGGTCGGCGATTGGTGTGTCTGTTATCTGCATAGAGTCGGTCGATTATTTTTTGAGGCTCATTATATACTGTCCATACTCGGTTTTATCGAGGTTTTTACCCAAGTCGTAAAGCTGAGAGTCTGATATCCAGCCGTTTCGCCAAGCAATCTCTTCGATACACGAGATATAGAAGCCTTGACGGTTTTGTATGGTAGACACGAAGTTAGAGGCATCGAGCAAGCTATTGCAATTTCCCGTATCGAGCCAAGTGAAGCCTCGTCCGAAGGTCTCTACTTTCAGAGTGCCTTCTGTGAGGTATATTTTGTTGAGGTCGGTTATCTCGTACTCACCGCGAGCCGAAGGTTTGAGCGATTTTGCCTTTTCTACCACAGTATTGTCGTAGAAATAGAGTCCGGGCACTGCAAAGTTGCTCTTCGGCTCCGACGGCTTCTCTTCGAGGCTTATAACCTTACCTTCAGCGTCGAACTCTACTACTCCGTATGCTCTTGGGTCTCTTACGAAATAGCCGAAGATGCAAGCACCTCGCTCTATATCCGAAGCACGTCGGAGCATAGTAGAGAAGTTTTGTCCGTAAAATAGATTATCGCCAAGTATAAGGCAACCGCCTTCGCCTCCCAAAAAGTCGGCTCCAAGCACGAATGCCTGTGCCAGTCCGTTTGGTACCTCTTGTACTTTATACTCAAACCTCATACCCAACGACTCTCCGCTGCCAAGCAACTCACGAAACATCGGCAGGTCTCTCGGAGTAGATATGACCAACACCTCGCGTATACCGGCAAGCATAAGTGTCGATAAAGGATAGTAAATCATCGGTTTGTCGTAGACGGGCATTATCTGTTTCGAAATAGCCTTAGATAGTGGGAATAGCCTTGTGGCACTACCTCCCGCAAGTATTATACCTTTCATTTATATACGATTTTATTTATTGTTTATTAAAAATACGAATTTGTTTCTGCCACGATACAAAAAACTCTGCAAACTTACATAAAAATATTGACTTCGACACCTAAAGTGCAAATAAACTGCCCAAAGCCATATTTGCAGCCCACAGACGAAGGAAAAATAATCCGCCTATGCTTTGTAGCAAGGCAAAAAACTTTCAATACGTGCAACACGCATAAAAAATATTTTGTCGGTCGACGAAAAAGTATTACCTTTGCAGTCCGATTCGCAAAAAGGCTTACGAAGTAGCAATTTCGTTGATTTACAACGATACCTCGCCTTACGGTCGTAGAAACAAACATATATACAAAGGAATA
The DNA here is from genome assembly GCA_905372135.1 of Porphyromonadaceae bacterium. Classification (GTDB taxonomy): domain Bacteria; phylum Bacteroidota; class Bacteroidia; order Bacteroidales; family Paludibacteraceae; genus F0058. Next base: position 21,989 of record CAJPNS010000004.1, read on the forward strand.
AGAAATGTATGCAATTGTAGAAATGCTTGGACAGCAGTTCAAGGTAGAGGTGGGTCAGAAAGTATTTATCCACCGCATGAATGAAGCCGAAAGAGGCTCTAACGTAGAGTTCGAAAACGTGCTCTTGGTCGACAAAGACGGCGTAATCACAGTAGGAACGCCGACAGTAAGCGGAGCAAAAGTGAAAGTAGAAGTAGTATCGCACCTCAGAGGCGATAAAGTACTTGTATTCAAGAAAAAACGCCGTAAGGGTTACAGAAAACTCAACGGACATCGTCAGGATCTGACAGAGATAATAGTAAAAGAAATAATCGCTTAGAAACAAACAAAACAATAAAAAGTCATGGCACATAAGAAAGGTGTAGGTAGTTCGAAAAACGGTCGTGAATCGGAAAGTAAACGACTGGGGATAAAGATATTCGGCGGACAGTTTGCCCAAGCAGGCAATATATTGGTTCGTCAACGTGGTACGGTACACAACCCCGGAATGAACGTAGGTATTGGCAAAGACCATACTCTCTTCGCTCTGGTGGATGGAAAAGTGGAATTCAGGAAGAAAAAAGACAATCGCAGCTATGTGTCGATTGTGGCAGTTTCCGAATAAAGGATTCGATTTTTATCTTTTTCATAATAAGTAAAACAAGGAGGGCTTATCCGTACGACAGTATGTGATTGAGCCTTTTTTGTTTATACGTATACACCGATATATCGAAATTCGACCTTAAAAAACCTGATTAACAACCAAAACAAACAACAATTTTCATTATGAAAGAGCATAAAGAACAACATAAAAAATCGATCCGCTTCTTCAACGACCGAGAAGTGCGGGCGGTGTGGGACGAGAAACAAAACTGTTGGTGGTTTTCGGCAACAGATATCGTACGTGCCATTAACAACGAACAGGACTATACCAAAGCAGGTAACTATTGGCGTTGGTTGAAAAAGAAGTTGAAACAAGAAAATATTGAACTCGTGAGTGCCACTCACGGCTTCAAATTCGAAGCTCCTGATGGGAAGTTACGTGTGGCAGATGTCATAAACAGCGAAGGAGTAGCATTATTAGCTAAGCATTATCCAAATAATCGTGCAAGAGAATTTCTCGACTGGTTTACCTACAGCGACAACACCATCGACGGACAGAGCAAAAAGAAAGCCTACCAACTCTTTGAAAGCGGTATCTTGAAAACGGCAGAGCCCGGAAGTATAAAGTGTCTGCAACAAATTCATGCATATCTCTTTGGCGGATTGTACGATTTTGCGGGGCAAATACGTACCAAAAACATCTCAAAAGGCGGTTTTACGTTTGCTAATTGTATGCACTTCCCCAATACACTGCAAATGATTGAGCGTATGCCGGAAACCACCTTCGATGAGATAATGGATAAATACGTCGAGATGAATGTAGCCCACCCTTTTATGGAGGGTAATGGTCGCAGCACTCGTATTTGGCTCGATTTGATGCTCAAACGTTCACTCAAACGATGCGTGGATTGGAGTCAAATAGACAAAAACGAATATTTGTCTGCTATGAGCCAAAGTGTGTCCGATAGCTCACGTATCAAAGCTTTGGTACATCCTGCACTTACCACTAAAATCGATGATAGAGAGATGTTTATGAAGGGAATTGATTATTCGTATTATTACGAACAGGAATGATTGTAGAAAATAAATTCGTGGAGCGATAATGACTTATGTATGTTTTGTTTCTTTGGTCAGCAAACTCCTATTATGGAAAAGCAACCCATAACAAGAAAATAATGAATTAATGTTGTGAATTATAAGAATATGGCAATGACACCAGTTCACCAAAAGATTTTTTTGTAAATAATGTACTCAATAATCATTACCATTAAAATATCATTAACAAAATAATAGCGGCTAATAGAGTCATAACAAAACGCCTCAATTTCATGCTTTATAAAAGAAATTTACTACATTTGTAAACTTCGTATACTATCTATGATAGACCAACTAAACTAATAGCAATAATGTAATTACTCTCCAAAAGAGGAGGCATTACGTAGCAAAACAATTAATAGACAAATCTAATTATAACACAAATCATAGTTATGCCAACAATAACGATAAAAAATATAGGTCCTATAAAAGAGGTCAAAGAGATTTCTCTCAATAAGATTAATGTCTTTATGGGACCACAAAGTAGTGGTAAAAGTACCATTGCAAAAATTATTAGTTTTTGTACGTGGGTTGAGAAAGATGTGGCGACAGGTCAATCCTTATCCGAATATCAAGAAAATAAAACATATTTCAGAAAACGTCTTGAGTCTTTTCATAAGATAAAGGGCTACTTTAATTCTGATAGTTATATTCACTACAAAAGTGAGGTCGTAGAGATTATTTGGGAGAATGAGAAATGTTCAATCTCATGGGTTGACAAATATGCATACAAACGTAGTAAAATAGCTTACATACCTTCTGAAAGAAATATGGTTATTCTTCCTGAAGCGAGAAAATCCGAATTTGGAAACACCAATATTAGAAGTTTCTTATTTGATTGGTTTGAGGCTCGCAAGAAATATTCAAATGAAAATAATTTATCTGTTCTGAATCTTGGTATTAACTATTATTATGTTGAAGGAAGTGAAGAAGACCATATTAGAGGCAGTAATAATGATGCCGAATATGATATCCTCTTGTCAAACGCATCAAGCGGGTTGCAATCTATTACCCCCTTAATTGCAATGATTGAATATTTGACAAAATGGATATATGATGAAGATACTATTTCCTTTGAACAAGATGAAAGAAGACAACGGGTCAACAAAATTCTTGCGGTAGAAAAAGTATTAAAACCTTATTATGATAAGGATGATTTACCTATAGAAGATTTACATGCGCTAACGAATTCTTTCAATGAAAGACTCCACGAAAAGGAAAAAAAAGCAGTCAAATATTTTGAAGACTACAAAGCCATATCGAATAGCTTATTTAAAACAATGAACTCTCAATTTATTATTGAAGAGCCAGAACAAAATTTGTTTCCTGAAACTCAACGAGATTTGGTGTATTACTTCTTACAAAAGTGTTTGAATAAAGAAGGGAACAGATTAACGCTTACAACACATAGTCCGTATGTGCTTTATGCATTAAATAACTGTATGATGGCAGCTTTGGTTTGCGATAAGATGAGCCAAATGGAATTAAGTAAACTTAAATGTAGGCAATCTAAAATCGCCCCTTCTTCCGTATCAATTTATGAAATTAGAGATGGTGGTGTAATTAAAACTATTCAAGGAGAAGACGGGCTGATTTCTGATAATTATTTCGACCAGAAGATGAAAGAATTGATGGATGACTTTTATCTAATGCTTAACCACTACGAATAATGATACGAAAAAATATACAACTCCATTTTCCTCATCATTTAACGAATCGTAACTGCATAACTACAAGTAATGCTATATATGTTGCTGACTATACGGAAAAAACAAAACACGATAGGATTAAGCGAGGAACAAAGCTATTTGATAATTCTCCTCCAAGCGATATAGAATACTTCACCGTTAATAATCCAAACAATTGGGAATTAGATGGTATTCCCTTTAATAACAGCAGCTTCTCTAGCCCTAAAGGTACCGCATCTCAATGCGAATGCGTTGTTTATCCTCATAGTAGTAATATTGATTCTTGGATCCTCTTTCTTGAGTTAAAGTATAGTAATGATGACAAAAACAATAAAAAGAATTTGAATAAAGCTCGAAAGCAATTATTTAAAACACAATATTACTATAAGTCCAAAGGAGTTTTCTACAAGAATAATACTTGCTACTTATTAGCCTCATTGCCTATGCAGCCTCCTCCTTTTGCTAATTTTAGTCTACCAGAACGTTACTTATTAGGAATGAAGAAGAAACATAATGTGGTTATAGGATTCCAGAATTCGGTAGAGATCATAAATGATAAAGTATTAATTGTGTAATGCTATGACTTCTTGGCAAAGTCAGCCCTGACATTTTTCCAAATTAAAAACGTCTACATAAACCCTTTTTTACAATAATAATATGACCAACAACAAAACACAACTATCTATAGCGGAGCGGATTATCGATTTCAATCGGGAGCTGACGTATTCGGGGCAGCTCCCGATGGGGTTTGCAGTACTGAACCCATACTCCGACAACCCGGAGACGATGGAGGTAATGGGGACTTTTTATCGAAAGTTCTACGCCGACAACTATTGTCGTCGCTTCATTATCGGTATTAATCCGAGCCGAAACGGAGCAGGCGTTACAGGTGTCCCTTTCACCGATACAAAACGTCTGGCAAGCGAGTGCGGCATATCGATGGTGTCGGCTCATACGCACGAGGTTTCGTCGGTCTTCGTATACGATATGATAGCACAATACGGCGGAGTAAGCAGGTTCTACAAAGACTTCTATATAAATTCGCCCTTCCCTCTGGCTATCGTCAGAGCAGACCGAAGCGGTAAGCAGCTGAATGCCAACTACTACGACGGCCTGCAACTCTTCGCTATGGTCAAAGATTTTATGATAGATTCGCTCAGAAAACATATCGGGCTCAATCTCGACACGTCTGAAGTATTCATCTTGGGCAAAAAGAATGCCCTTTTCATACAAAAGCTAAATAAAGAAGCCAAACTATTCGATAAGATGACCGTTCTCGAACATCCGCGCTACATAGAACAATACAAATCGAAAGACAAACAGGCGTATATCGACAAATATTTATCGGCTTTCGGGTGTCGATAGTGATAGGTTTTTGTAAAAAGTGCTATTGTACCTTGGTCGGGGTGTCAGTATCACTTTTTGGGGCAATCTTTTCAGCAAAATCAGATATAAGTTTCAGTTTATACTACTTGTTGCTTTGTAATTTAGATAAGACATTATATCTAAGCCGACTACTTACCAATACAGAATTTACTAAAAATATTTCCGAGTATCTCGTCGGTAGATATTTGCCCCGTAATCTCGCCGAGATAGTGCATACACTCGCGAATATCTTGGCTGAGCAGGTCGCCCGATATTTGTGTATCAAGCCCTTCGACAACTCTTACAATAGCCTGCTGAGCATTAACGAGAGCCTCGTAATGGCGTACATTATTCACTATCACCGTATCGGCATCTGTTTTATTCAGCTGTACGGTATCGACGAGTAGCTTTTGCAGGCGGTCGATATTGGTACGTTGTTTGGCGGAAATAAATATGGCTTTAAGCCCCGTAGTATCGACAATATCGCCGATACGTTTTTGGCGGTCGGCAGAAATCACGTCCGACTTATTGACTACCAATACCGTTTTCGACCTATCGATATCTTCGGGGACGATATCGGTCATTATATCCGATATTTCGGTAGCATCTACGAGCCACAAAACTATGGTTGCAGCATCGATTTTCTGAAAAGTACGCCGTATGCCAAGCGTCTCTATTTCGTCTTCAGTGTCGCGGATACCGGCGGTATCGATGAAACGAAAGACGATACCGTCTATCACCACACTATCTTCGATGGTGTCGCGTGTAGTACCGTGTATATCAGATACTATCGCCTTTTCTTCGTTGAGCAATACGTTGAGCAGAGTCGATTTGCCCACGTTGGTTTTGCCTACCAATGCCACAGGTACGCCATTTTTGAGCACATTGCCCACGCTAAACGAATCGGCAAGTCTGCCGATATGCTGCTCGATATTCACTGCCAACACTCTCAGCTTTCGCCTATCGGCAAATTCGACGTCTTCTTCCGAGAAATCGAGTTCGAGCTCTATAAGCGACACAAAATCGAGCAGTTGCCCTCTAAGTTTTTGCAACTCTACCGAAAATCCGCCCCTCATCTGGTCTATTGCCATCTTGTGCATAGCCTTGCTTGTAGAAGCGATGAGGTCGGCAACTGCCTCAGCCTGCGAGAGATCTATCTTACCGTTGACAAAAGCACGCATAGTAAACTCACCCGGCTGGGCAGCTCGGCAGCCATTGTTTATAAGTAACTGCATGATTTTTTGTTGTATATACAAAGAGCCATGACACGATATTTCGACCGTATCTTCTGCCGTGAACGAATGCGGAGCACGAAAGACAGATATCAAAACATCGTCGATTATATCGCCGCCGTCGGTATCGACGATATTACCATAAACCACACTATATTGAGGCTGTGTCTGCAGTTTTTTCCCATGCTTGGCGCGGAATATTTTATCGCATACGGCAAAAGAGTCGCTACCCGAGACGCGTATTACCGCTATTCCGCCCATACCTGCGGGAGTAGATACGGCACATATCGTATTTTGTCTGACCATATCGGTATTTTGTGAGTAGAATTAAAAAATGTTTAGTCCCACATCGACTTTTTGCTCATAGCGTACCTGCCTCCTCCTGTAAAAAACAGAGTAAGGCTGCCAAAGAAAAACAGTCCGAGCAACTCCAAAGCCCAGCCGCCTTGCGAATTGAGTGAAAAGATAGTATTACGATGAGCCAAATACCATGCTACCAAGCAGTTGCATGCTACAATAGCAGCCGATACCCTTGTACGAAAACCCACGACGATAAGCAGAGGAGCCACCACTTCACCCACAAGCACACCATACGATAAGAATACGGGCATATCATTTGCCCTCAACATCGCCTGAATGCCCGCAAGCCCGTGCAACAGTTTGCCTACGCCGTGCAAAAACATCATCGCACCCACAGCAAGTCGAAGTATGAGCAGCCCTGTATCGTTTTTTCTTTCCAAAATCTTTATTTTCATCGCAAAAAAATGTTTTTTAATAAAATAATCGGTGCGTTATTGCTCGCCGACCCACTTTACATAACACATATCTTCTCTGTAGGGCAAGTCGTCATTCTTGGGGAATAGTCGGAAGGCATATCGATATGTACCGCCCTGCTTTATACTGTAATTGAGGGTAAAATACAGCAGACTACCCTCTTTTCGTACCAGATTGAACTCTTTGGTACGCTCGAAACTGAAATCGCTTCGACCGTTGGAGTGCAAAAGCACCAGCTCGAGACCTATGCCCGTATCGTTGAGATTTTTCGTGTCTACTACTGCGTCGACTTCGAAGATATCGCCAATAGTGGGGCTGGTGGATGTCTTCACTTTCAGCGACTTTACCTCTATCGAATCCCAATTGCGGACTATATTCATTTTCCACGCCACTATCCGACGTGCCTTTTGGAAATTGTCGGCTTTGAGCGACTTGTTGCGGTCGGCAAGCACCGAATAGAACTTCTTTATATAGTCGTCTATCATTCGTTTCGTGGTATAGCGAGGCGTAATCTTGGCGATGGAGTTTTTGATAAATCTCACCCACTTCTCGGGTATACCGTCTTTGTTGCGGTCGAAGAAGAGCGGTACTATCTCATTTTCGAGCATGGTATATATCGTTGCCGCATCGAGATGGTCTTGATATTGAGTGTTTTCGTATGTTTGAACTTCGGTAAGAGCCCATCCAGCCTCTTCGGTATAGCCTTCGTACCACCAACCGTCTTTGACCGAGAAGTTTAGCACACCGTTCATCTGAGCCTTTTCGCCCGACGTACCCGATGCTTCCTGCATACGAGTAGGAGTATTGAGCCAGATATCGACGCCCGAAACGAGGCGTTTGGCAAGACGCATATCGTAGTTTTCGAGGAAAATAATCTTCCCCAGAAACTGCGGCATACGCGATATCTCGATTATATGTTTTATAAGCCCCTGTCCCGCTCCGTCGGCCGGATGTGCCTTGCCTGTAAATAGGAACTGTACGGGATAATTCGGGTTGTTTACTATCTTGTCGAGACGCTCCAAGTCGTTGAAAAGCAGATGAGCACGTTTGTAGGTGGCAAATCTGCGTCCGAAGCCGACGATTAGGGCATTCGGGTTCATATTGTTGAGTATAGAGACTATCTTCGAAGGGTCTTGCTGTGTCTTCAGCCAATCTTGCTCAAAGCGAGCACGGATATATTTTATAAGCTTGTCTTTCTGTATTATCCTCGTTGCCCAAATCTTCTTGTCGGGGATATCGTAGATTTTCTCCCAAATACTAAGATTCGACTGGTCTTTGTAAAACTCTGTCGTAAAGGCATTTTCATAAAGAGTCTTCCATTCAGATGTAGTCCAAGTAGGCAGATGGACTCCGTTTGTAACGTACCCGACGTGATTTTCTTCGGGGAAATATCCCTTCCACAGATGGGCAAACATACGCTTCGATACTTCGCCGTGCAAATAACTTACACCGTTTACACATTGGCAAGTATTGCACGCAAATACGCTCATAGAGAATTTGTCGTGAGTATCGGGATTGTTTCTGCCCATATTTACAAGGTCGTTCCAAGTGATGCCCAGACGCGAAGGATATTCGTGCATATAACGATTGAATAGCTCTTCGTCGAAATAGTCGTGTCCTGCCGGTACAGGCGTATGTACGGTATAAATCGACGACGACCGCACTACCTCCAATGCCTCGTAGATACTTAGTTTATTGTTCTCTACATAGTCGACCAAACGCTGAAGGTTGATCAGAGCGGCGTGTCCTTCGTTGCAATGATATACATCTTGCTTGATACCAAGCTTCTGCAGAGCGAGTATACCGCCTATTCCGAGCATTATCTCCTGTTTGAGACGATTTTCGTTGTCGCCACCATATAGTTGATACGAAATGGTTCGGTCTTCTTCCGAATTTATATCTATATCGGTATCAAGCAAATATAGCGGAATACGTCCTACATCGACACGCCAGATATTTGAATATACCATTCTGTTTGGGAACGGCACCGATATTACGACTGCATTTCCGTGTTCGTCTTTTACTTGTGTTATAGCGAGTTTACTGAAGTTCTGAGCCTCATAATCGGCTATCTGCTGCCCGTCGACCGAAAGCGATTGAGTGAAATAGCCATATCGGTATAGGAAACCGACTGCCACCATATTTACCCTCGAGTCGGAGGCTTCTTTCAGATAGTCGCCCGCAAGCACGCCAAGCCCACCGGAGTATATTTTCAGATGGTCGGTAAGTCCGTATTCCATACTGAAATAGGCTATAGATGGCGTATCGGTACGAAATGGTGTATTTTTGTACTCCAAATACCGACGGTAGACTTTATCGAGGTTGTTGCAGAAACTTTTGTCGTTTGCCAACTCGTCGAAACGCTCTTCTTCCACTATATCGAGTGTTACCTTAGGATTGTGGCGATATTGGCTCCATACCGTAGGGTCGATAGACTTAAACAGTTCACGAACATCGTGATTCCACGACCAATAAACATTTTGTGCCAAATCGTTAAGCGGCTCCAGATTAGGAGGCAATTTGGTTTTTATCGACATCTCGCCCCATACAGGCTCATTGGCATTGTTTACCTTGATTTCCATACTGTTTTATAATATATTTTGATGAGAAATGACGTGGCAAAATTAATATTTTTTCTTCGACTGCTAATATAGCTAAAAAAATAATATACATCACTGCAAATCAATCTACAAAACGAAACACTACGACAGTGTCGTACCTATTTTATCTCGATATTGTCTCGTTGACGTTTATCGTATTTAAAGTCGCGGAGTATCGAAGCATTTGCACCGATAGTTACCATAAACGATTTATACTGACCCAGTGGCGTGACAGAAGCCGATATGTGCCAGCAGTGCAGATTTCGCTGTATATTGAGCGACATAGAGTTGATCCGTATGTTCTTGAGCAGAGCCACTGTAGCCGAATATCCTATCTGCCAGTTCGATGTAGGGTTTATATACCCCGATAGCCCCACTATACCGTCGCTAAAATCTCTACGATACTCCATTCGGCTCGGGTCGAACTCGCTCGTTTTGTGCCAACCTATACCGGCATTGAACGACACACTCCACTGAAAATCGGGCTTCTGATAGCCTTCCGAATCTTCTTCGACATCCTTTTTATCGCTCTGTTTGTTGTCGGAATGATTTTTCGACGGGTCTATATTGAAATTGTTGTCGTTTTCATCGGGTTTATTATCATTGTTACCGCCTTGATTTTGATTTTTATCTTTATCTTGTTTTTTTGCGAATGTATTGTTGTTCAGGGTATAAGAAAAATTTATAGATGTACCCGTAAACCAAGGAAGTTTGCCGTTGTTCCAGCGATAACGATTGATTCTCACTGGTGTACCATTGTCTTTGAGAGCATACTCATATACTTCGAAGGTAGTAGATAAAGTTACCGAATAACTTTTTGTTATCTTCAGTCGTACACTTGCCGATATATCCTCCATTCCAAGCGAATCGGCAGCAAAATTGTATCCTCCCCTAAGTTGCAGATTGTCTATGAGCGATATCTTCTTGTATATGTTTGCATTATCGACTGTATCGGAAGCGGCGCGGTCTCTTACTTTCATCTCGATATTGTTGTCGAGATAGATACTTATACGTTGATTTCTGCCTGCACTCGGCACTCCGTATTTGCCCGACGAATAAGGAGAATACTTTATATCGTTGAACGACACGACTCCCGTCGAAGCATCGACTATTTCCTGTGTATATGTTTTATACAGATTCCACTGAGGGTCAGAAAAGTCGGGTGTATACGTAAAACTAACACTCGGCTTGAATACGTGCCGTATATCACCGATTCCCAGAGCGTTTCGCAGTGGTTTTATCGGTGAGTAAAATCCGTATAATGTGGTCGATAGCGATAGTCCTGTCGAGAAATCGTACACTCGGTAAAATCCGCTTATGGTATCGTATTTTACTTTCTGACGAGGAGTATCCCAATTTTGTTCGATACGATTGAAATACCAACGCTCTGTGTATGTTACATTTGGTCTTACCGTGATGTATTTAAAGAGCGATATCGGAAGGTCTACTCGGGGTGAATGCAGTATACCGTTTTGCCAGTCTTTCGATAGATTCGATCGCATGAAGCGACTCTCTTTGCCCGAAAACGAATTGGCAAACTCCATAGAGTAAGAGAATGAGAACTTTTCGTAAAAACGCTCACTGCCAACTCTTTTCTTGTTTTTTAACGGATAAATGGTAGATACATCCATTCTAATATTCGGTAGAGTAAGGTTGAGCGACGAATCTCTGATATTTTGCCTTGCACTCGCATTGACAGACAGGTTTATAGGTGTTCCCGGTACTTTTTGTGTAAAGTTTATCGACGACGAAGTCTCTGCTTGACTCTGTATTTCAGGACTATAGTTGTAGTCGATACTATTGCGGTTGTATCCGCTTGTAAAGAAATTCACCAAGGCAGAAAATGTCGAGAAGCTACTTGCCTTAGGGTCTTGCTGGTGAGTCCAATCGATACGAAAGTCTTTGTTTTCGCTATATCCGGGCAAATCTTTTTCGCCCCTTACAGTATTGTTGTAATGGATATTGACGTTACCCGAAAACGCATATCGCTTGCGATACGAACTCTCGGCATGCAGTGCCCACGAGCCTTTTGTATAAATATCGCCCGTAAGAGCGAGGTCGACGTAATCGTTTATGGCAAAGTAATATCCGCCATTTTTCAAGAAAAAACCTGCTTGCATCTCGTCGCCGTACGAAGGCATCAATATCCCCGACGCATATTTCGATGTAAACGGGAAAAAACCAAACGGAATAGCCAGCGGCAACGGCAAGTCTTCGACTACCATATAAGCCGGACCGGCAGTAATGTATCCGCCGGGTTTGACTCGTCCCTTGGTTATATGTAGGTAGAAATGAGGATGCGACAAATTATCGCAGGTCGTATATTTACCGCTTCGCATATTCATGAACCCGTCGGCTGTCTTTTTCGTCTCGTCGGCTATGATATAACTCTCGCCCTCTCGAGTCTTAGCTCCGCGAATGAACCCTTTGCCTGTCTTGTAGTTATAGTCTAAAGTCTCGGATTCGTAGGTTTGCCCCCCATCTTTGAGTACGGGGTGCCCATGGAGTATATTTGCCGAGTCTCTTACGCCTTCGGCGTGGAACTTACTGCTATCCATACTGATAGAGATATAGTCGGCAGTAAGTTCTTTCACCGACGGCTCGTTGTATATTATTTTTCCCGATTTGTATAGAAAAGCATCGCCATTGCCCATAAATACCATAGAGTCTTCTGCCGACATCTCTACGCGATAGTTGAGTTTGTCTTGGTTTTGAACCATATTTATACTATCGGTATTTACAGTGTCTTTTCTTATCGTACCTAATCCGCCTGCCGACACACTATCTACGAAAGATACAGTATCTGCATCGTACCGACCTACAAACAACGCTTCGGATACGGCTCGGGCTGCCGACAATCTCCCAAATACGACCAGACATACGGCAGTAAGTAATATATTAAAGATAAAACGATTGCTCAAGCTATCCTATTTATTTGAAGTACGAAAAAACAAAGCGTGCAAAGTTACTGAATAATACTGAATAAAATTTTACTCTAAAGTTTAAATTACAATCTTCAGAAGATATATTTTATCGAGCGAATTTGAATCTATTGTGCGACCACAGATAGAACTCCGGTTGCCGCGATATGGTCTGTGTCAGGTGTTTATAAAATATATCCGTGAGCTCGAAATCGGGTAACGACTGCGGGTCGGGGTGCATTTGCACGAATTCGGCTTGCCAATAGCCTCGTTTTATTCGCTTTATATCTATATAATAAGCGGCAAAACCGTATTTCTTCGTTATCCGCTCGGTACCGGTGAGTACGGGAGTCTCTTTATTCATAAAATCAATAAAATACCTCGATTCTTCTTTCGACGGCGATTGGTCGTAGAGATAGCCCGTCACTGTTATATCGCCTGCCGTCTTGTGGTTATGTATGTGTCTTAGTGTCTGTTGCATCTCGATACATTCAGAACCGAACCGAGAGCGATTCTCTTTAAGCAGCCTATCGGCTATCGCATTGGTTTGCTGTTTGTATATCTGTCCGCCGGCGATATTTCTGTCGATCCACAGCGGTATCGACGGTATCCACTCCCAATTGCCGTAATGACCGAGAAAAAGCGATATCGAACGACCGTTGCGTATATGATCGTTTAGTGCCTCATAATTAACGAATTTCATGTGTCGTTTCATCTTTTTGTCGCTCCAGACACCAAACTTGGAAGCTTCGAAAAATATATCGCATAGGAATCGGTAAAATCGTTTGGATATTTGCGTTAGCTCCTCTTTGCTCTTTTCGGGGTAGGCGAAACTCAGATTTTTCATCACCACATCTCGCCTATATCCAATGAGATAGTATATTATCACATAAAAAAAATCGGAAAACAGATACAACACTCTAAGAGGTATCGTACCCAACAACTTCCAAAACAGTCTTATTTTACAATATAAAATTTTGTTTATCATCGCTATACGGCAAATATCGTTTTTTATTTTTTCGGGCTACAAAGGTAAAATAATAAAAGCAAATAAATAGAATATCAGGCGTATAAAAAACTAATTATTACCTTTGTAGATTCAAAAAACACAAAATACTATTTGTTAGATATGTATCATTCAATGGTAAAGGTAGCTGCGGCTATACCCAAAGTGAAAATAGGCGATTGCAAATCGAATGCCGAAGAGATATACCGTTCGATAGTAGAGGCAGATGGTGCGGGAGTAGAGATTATATGCTTTCCTGAATTGTCGATTACGTCGTATACGTGTGGAGATCTGCTATTTAACTCGTCTCTACTAAAGGCTTCGGAGGAGGCTCTAACCTATCTTTTAGAAAAGACTCGCAACTTAGATATAATATCCATAGTCGGTATGCCGATAAAATCTGGCAATCGTCTGTACAACACGGCAGTAGTATTGCAGCGAGGCAATATACTCGGAGTCGTACCAAAGACTTCGATATCAGACGACAACGGACGCTACGAAAGCAGGTGGTTTACGAGCGGCGAATATGCAGACAATCAGGAGATAACACTTGCCGACAAAATTGTACCATTCGTAGCTAACATTGTGTTTACGAGTAGATTATTTGGTTTCTCGGTCGAACTGGGCGAAGACCTTTGGTCTGTTTCGCCACCGTCGTCGAGGCTGGCTACGGCGGGAGCTCATCTAATATTCAATCTATCGGCTTCCAACGAGCTGGTTGGCAGACAGATGCGTCGCCATATACTTGTAAGCGAACAGAGTAGGCGTTGCCGTTGCGGCTATGTATTTGTCTCATCGGGATTTGGCGAAAGCTCTACCGATATGCTTTTCGCATCTTCGGCTATAGTAGCCGAGGGCGGCGATATCATAGCCGAAAGCCAAAGGTTCGGCTTCGAGTCGCAATTGGTTGTTTCAGAAATAGATATCGAACGCATTAGCAACGAACGTCTTAGATGCGACAACTTCAAAAACTACCGACGAGAAAGTAATGAAATCTTTCTCCGTCCACATTTCGAAACGCCTGACAATAAGCAATTTACCATAAGCCGCACAATAAACAGATATCCGTTCCTAAACTCAACAAATGAAACCGATACGGACGCTTTCTGCAACGACATATTCGACATTCAAGCAAATGCTCTTGCCACACGCCTTCACAACGCAAATATAAAAAGTGCTGTCGTCGGTGTATCGGGCGGACTCGATAGTACTTTAGCCCTTTTGGTAACGGTCGAAGCTTTCGACCGTCTGCAACTGCCACGAAAAAATATCGTAGGTATCACCATGCCGGGATTCGGCACTACATCGAGAACCAAAAACAACTCGATAGATTTGATGGCAGCGCTCGAAATATCGACACGCAAAATATCCATAACCAACTCTGTATTACAGCATTTCGAAGACATAGGACACAACGTCGATACACACGATATCACCTACGAAAACTCACAAGCTCGCGAACGCACACAAATATTGATGGACGTAGCTAACCAAATGAATGCCATAGTGATAGGCACAGGCGATATGAGTGAACTTGCTCTGGGCTGGTGTACTTATTGTGGCGACCAGATGAGTATGTACGGAGTCAATAGTGGTGTACCTAAGACACTTATAAAGTTCGTATTAGATTGGCTGTCGCGTAAAAAAGCCGATAGCCGAATATCAGATATAATATCGGATATCATTGATACTCCGATATCTCCGGAGCTACTGCCCGATAGCAACGACACGATAGTGCAAAAGACAGAAGAGGCGATAGGTCCGTACGAACTACACGATTTCTTTCTGTATCATCTTCTTAGGTTTGGCTACGGAAGCGACAAGATATCGTTTCTTGCTCAAAAAGCATTTTCCGACAAATACAAGAAAGACGTTATAGATAAGTGGCTCGAAATCTTTATGAAACGTTTTCTCTCCCAGCAATTCAAACGCTCCTGTATGCCCGACGGAATAGGAATATTCGATATAGACCTATCGCCTCGCAGCAACTTGCGATTGCCGAGCGATATATCGATTAAACGCCTATAATTGTGTATCTTACTGCAGTAATAAGATTTTTATTAATTTCGCACCGCAAAAATCAAAAAAAAGAGATCGTTTGAGTGAAAAAGGTATTTTTCTATACGTTGGGCTGTAAGCTAAACTTTGCCGAGACATCGCATATAAGCAAGTTGCTTGTAGACAATGGATTTAGTATAGCCCATAAAGGAGAAGCAGCCGATGTGTGTATAGTGAATACGTGTTCGGTTACCGATACGGCCGATAGAAAATGTAGGCAGGCAATACATAAAATAGTATCCGACAATCCCAATGCATTTATCATAGTTACAGGCTGTTACGCTCAGGTAAATCCCTCTGAAATAGAGCAAATAGATGGCGTCGACCTCGTGTTGGGAGCCAAAGAGAAGTTCGACATCCTCAAAGTAATGCACCTACTCGAGTCTAAAGAGCAGTTCGAACGCATACAAGTCGATGATATAAAGAGCAATAACTCATTTTCACCAATATTCTCCGCAGGCGACCGTACGCGATATTTCCTTAAAGTACAAGATGGTTGCGACTATTACTGCACGTATTGTACTATTCCATTTGCACGAGGTAAAAGCAGAAGTGCTTCGGTAGCACATACAATGAAGACTATCGACAAGGCTTTGGAGCAAGGGGCGAAAGAGATTATCCTTACGGGAGTAAACATAGGCGATTTTGGTAGAGGCAGCAACGAACGCTTTATCGACCTCATAAAAGCAATAGACAAGCTCACTGCAGAGGTACGAGTGCGTATCTCGTCGGTAGAGCCAAATCTACTCGAAGAGGCTATAATAGACATAGTTGCGTCGTCGAAAATCATAGCTCCCCACTTCCATATACCATTGCAGAGCGGCAGCAATAGAGTCTTGTCGCTGATGGGCAGACGATACACTCGCGAGGTTTTCGGGCAGAAAGTATCTCTTATAAAGCAACTTATACCCGATGCGTTCATAGGAGTCGATGTTATTGTGGGGATGCGTGGCGAGACATCTGATATGTTCGACGAGACACTATCGTTCCTTGGCGATACTCCGTTTTCGGAACTACATATCTTTCCGTATTCGGAGCGGGAAGGCACTAAAGCCCTAAGTATAAAGCCTATTGTAAGTCAGTCGGAGAAGAAACGCCGAAGCGAACTCCTTCACAATCTATCGGATAGCCGTATAGCCGACTTTTATCGCAGCCAACGTGGAAAGACCAAAACAGTACTATGGGAGACCACCAAAAACCCGAAAGTAATGAACGGATATACAGAAAATTACCTTCTCGTATCGGCAGAGATGGAACAAGAGAAGATAAATACTTTCCAAAAAATAGTGTTCTAACGATTTGTTTACGGATAAAAATATTAACTTTGCACCTTACAATAAGACAAAATCTTTTATTAATCAGACAATAACCTATATCGACATGGCAGACGAACAAGTAAAAAAATATATCGATAAAGCTAAAAACGAAATGGAATCGTCGGTAGTATTCCTCGACGAGTCGTTGGCTCATATCAGAGCAGGAAAGGCTAATACGAAGATACTCGACGGCATTAAGGTAGATTATTACGGTACGCCTACTCCGCTTACATCTGTGGCTACCGTCACTACTCCCGATGCAAAGACCATATCAATACAGCCTTGGGAAAAGGGACTTATCCCCACTATCGAGAAGGCGATACTCGCCTCAGACATAGGCATAACACCGGCAAACAACGGTGAAATCGTACGCCTCGCAATACCGCCTCTTACCGAAGAACGTCGCCGACAGCTTGTAAAACAGGCAGGTACAGCCGTAGAAGATGCCAAGATTAGTGTAAGAAATTCGCGTAGAGAGGCTATCGAGGCACTCAAAAAAGAGATAAAAAACGGTATGTCGGAAGATATCGAAAAAGATGCCGAAGCCGAAGTACAGAAGTTGCACGATAAGTATATCAAGCGATTAGAAGAATTGTTTGCTCTGAAAGAAAAAGAAATAATGACCGTATAGACGGTAAAAAGAGATTTTTCATGACTGTAAGAGGCTATCGGGCTGATAAAATAGCGTACGATAGCCTTTTTGTTATTGTTGAAGCGTGTAATCGTTGAATTGTTGAAATGGGGTTTCTCTTGTGCTTTGCCCAAACCCACATAGGCTTATCTGTTTTGTGCAAGCACAAATAAAAAAGGGGCGAACACACGGGGCAGCCCCTACGTCGTGTTATTGAATGTTTGTCTTGGGCGTTGCCCAAACCCACTTCATTTTCTTGTCTTGATACAAGAAAACGAAGCAAAAGAAAATCAAGGCTGATGTTCCGAGCCGACCCGCTAAGTGCTTATTCACTAAACGTCGAAAACTCGCCTACGGCTCAGACAGTTCGACGTTTTTAACGCTCATTTCGCACAGCGGGTACCCCGTCTCTCCACATAGGCCTATCTGTTTTGTGCTTCGCACAAAAATGTAGGGGTGGAAATAAAAAAGAGACGAACACGATTATAAAAAGGGGCGAACACAAGGTTCGCCCCTACGTTATTACATTATTGCATTCCTATATTTATCTTTTCACCATTTTCGCTACTGTGCCATCGGCGTTCACCGTGTAGACACCTGCGGGTAGATGGGCGACATCGATGCGGTCGGTATCGTAGGCGTGGGCTACTTCGATGCCGTAGACGTTATATATACGTATGGTGCGAGCGGTAGCCGAGAGGTAGAGCACGTCTGCTACAGGGTTCGGGTAGAGGGTGAGAGCAGGCTCGGCGGCTGTGGCTGCTGCGGAAGAGCTACAGTCGTAGCTACCAGTAGTGTGTATGTAGGCACCGCCTTCGTCGTACAATACATTCCAGTTTTTGTCGATAGCGTTCTGTGCATTAGTGGCAAGGACGGTAGCGTGGTTCGGGTCGGATGAGTTTTTTACCGGCTCTATCAATCCATTATCCTTGCCTGTCCTATCGGGTAGAGCGCAGTAGATAGCGTCGAGAGCCTGAGTGGAGAAGTTGTTGCCGTAGCAAAATAACTCCCTCAACTGCGTATTCTTCGATAGGTCGAGACGGCTAAGTTTATTGTTGAAACAACTTAGAGCTGTCAACTTAGTATTCTTCGATACATCGAGGCTGCTGAGATTATTGTTGCCGCAAAATAACCCCATCAACTGCGTATTGTTCGATGCGTCGAGTGCAGTGAGGTTCTCTCCGTTTTTGGAGCAATCGAAGCCCGTCAGGTCGCCGTAGACGGTCATAGTGGTACCGTCGGCGGTGTAGGAGGAAAAGCCAGTCCAAGAGGTGCCGACTGTGATGTCTTGTGTATTGCTGCCGCTTACGATACGTACGGGAGTGGCGGCAGCGGCTGCCTTGAAGTCGAGCCGTATCGCCGAGTCTTTTGTGACGGTAAGGGTGATATAGCTATCCATATTGGGCTCTGTGGGGGAGATCACTACCTTGCTTGTTACTTTTGCTCCGCCGAGTGCTACGGCTTTCAGCGACGCGTCGAATGCCGCTCCTGCGGGCTGAGTGATGGCGCAGCCATCGAGGGTAAGGCTTGCAAATTCGGTGATAGAGCCATCTGTTCCCTCTGCCGTAACGGTAGAGTTTTTGATAGTAAGTGTCTCGCTCGAGCCATTATTTCCTGCTATGCCCCATTTGCCCTTGACATTTACGGTACAGCCATCGATAGTGAGGTTGGTCTCGTTTACAAAGATACCACAGTCTCCTCTACTATTCGCATTAAGCACTCCACCGCCCGTGATAGTAAGTGGTTCTCCGAAGCCGAGAGCAGCTTTGTTTCCTGTTGTAAGGTTATTTGTGCCAATGACCTTTATCGTCAAGCCGTCGATACTTGATTCAATGGCAGCATTGGTATTTGTTTGTATTGTAGCGTTCTGTAGTGTAAGGACTTTGTTGGTAGGGTCGTACTTTACGGTACCGCTTACGCTATCTATCACAGAGAGGTCGGAGCAGTTGGCAGATGTTACTCGTACACCGGCAATCTTGAGGTCGTAGGTAGTTTGTGCCATAGCTGTGGAGGCACTCGTGAGAAGCCCTACGATGAGGGCGAAAATTAATGCTGATTTTTTCATCTTGCTTTAGTATTTTTTGTTTATTAATAATTGTGTAAAATATCGA
>CAJPNS010000005.1 GCA_905372135.1 Porphyromonadaceae bacterium
TTTTGATAAATAGTTATTTAGAGTTTAATATCCATTTAACCATAAAAAAACTATGAAAAACGGGGAAAAACACACAGTTTTTTCCCCTAAAATAATAATTTATATAAATCAAAAGATGTCCTAATGTTATGGCTTATTTTATTCTATTCCTTTTACGCCACTTTGAGGGATAATCTTCCAAGCAGTTACACGGCTCTTTATTGCCGAGGTCGAAAAGTAGCCTTACTTTTACGCCCACAAGTAGAGGGAATAGTCCTTTATCGACAAATTGCGACGAGGTCAGTATCGAGTTGCTTTGTATCACCGAGACATCAGTATTGTTCGGATCGGCTATATTTACGCCCGGTACTCCTAGAAACGAACCGTTCGATACGACGTTTGTCAGTACGTTTTTTCCTCCCGACGGTAAGGGGCTCATACCGAAGAAAGAGCCTATGCCATAGTCTACAAATCCCGATATTCGATAGTGCCAGCGAGTCTTCTTTTTATAGAAAAACAATATTTTACCTACCTCCAAAGATGCTGCTATGTTGAAATTTAGGTCGATAGGATTGCTGTTGCCTGTCTTGAAGTCGTCGTATAAGTGATTGCCTGTGTCTTGGATTGGATTTATGTACTTCGGATATAGTCCTTGGGTCGAGTATTGAGCTTTTGTCTTGGCATTACCGAATATATTTATCCCAAACTTACCGCCGGCAAGGAAGTACATACCGTTCCTGAACTTAGATCCAAGCATGAGAGGCACATTTACATAGCCGATATTATAAACGTCTTTATATGATTGGAAGTTGTACCTCATTGCGAAATGGTCTCCGTCGGAGTCTATCATGCCGGTACCTGCTTTTATCGATGGAGTGTTTCCTGGCGGCAGATTATCTATATCTTCGAATTGTATAGGATTGCCGTTGCCGTCGACTAAAGTACCTACTTGTGCTATGAATGGTTTGAACTTGTGTGTAGAGTTTTTGAAGTCGGCTTCTACACCGATATTTATCATGAATCGCTTGTAATGATATTCGAATCCCAATCCTAACAGACCACCGACTCCACCGAGAGGTTGCACGAGATTCTCTTTGCCTTCGCCTATTTTTTCGTGTATAAGGTTGGCATACCCTAAAGCTCCCCACACGTTTAAATAGTACTTCTGCACCTGCGAATGAGCAGTATATCCAGAGCTAACGATAAACACAATCACTAAAAAGAGAAGTTTATTCTGTCGTTTCATAAAAGTATTAAATTTGTTTTTTACTCTTTTATTTTAGTACACACATCGTTTAGAAAATCATTACAATCTGTCTGAATTCGAATGTTTTGGTAAACTAATACAATTCAACGGACAAAGTTATAAAAATATTTTTACGAAACCAAGTTTTTTTCTCAATTATTTTTTTGCTAATAACACAAAAATAACGTCTCAGAGCAATACAATACTGATATAAAGATGTTTATTTGATGAAAAATCATACCAATTAGTTAATCTATCTGTCGAAATAGATATATTGTCGATAGCTTTTTGTAATTTTGCAAATGCAATTTTTTGAATAAAACCAACATAAAAAAAAGACAAGATGGCAAAAGAATTTAATTACGAGGCGATGTTCCAGACCTCCAAAGGCAACGAGGAATATTATCTATTGACCAAAGAAGGAGTGTCGGTGGCAGAGTTCGAGGGCAAAACGATACTAAAAGTATCACCCGAAGCATTGACGGAGGTAGCACGCGCTGCTATGCACGACTGCTCGTTTTTCTTACGTCCCGAACATCAGCGACAGGTGCAGAGAATCCTCGATGACCCCGAAGCGTCGGAAAACGACAAATTTGTAGCTCTGACAATGCTCAAAAACGCCGAAGTATCGGCAAAAGGGTTGCTACCGTTCTGTCAGGATACGGGTACGGCAACAATCGTAGCCAAAAAAGGACAACGTGTCTGGACAGACTTCTCAGACGAAGAAGCTCTCTCGAAAGGGGTCTACCTCACATATACCAACGAAAACCTGCGTTATTCGCAAAACGCCCCGCTCACAATGTACGACGAGATAAACACAGGCACCAACCTGCCTGCACAGATAGATATTCAGGCTGTCGAAGGCGACGAATACAAATTTCTATTCATTGCCAAAGGTGGTGGCTCATCGAACAAGACATATCTTTTCCAAGAGACCAAAGCTCTGCTTAACCCCGCCACTTTGGAGAAATTCCTTGCCGAAAAGCTCCGCACGCTGGGCACAGCTGCTTGTCCGCCATATCACATTGCATTCGTCATAGGCGGCTCATCGGCCGATATTTGCGTCAAGACCGCCAAGCTAGCCTCGGCGAAGTATTACGATACCCTCCCCACAAAAGGTAGCGAGGCAGGAAGGGCTTTCAGAGACACAGAGTTGGAGCAAAAAATACTGCGTTCGGCTTGGGAGAGTGGCTACGGAGCACAGTTTGGAGGTAAATATTTCGCCCACGACGTACGTATCGTACGGCTTCCCCGACACGGAGCATCGTGCTTCGTGGGAATGGCTGTATCGTGCAGTGCCGACAGAAACATTTTGGCAAAAATAAACAAAGACGGCGTATGGATAGAAAAGCTCGAAGACAATCCGGGAGCATTGATACCCGAAAAGTACCGTAATGCAGGCGAAGGCGAGGTAGTGAAGATAGACCTAAACCAACCGATGGCAGATATTTTGAAGATATTGACCCGATATCCCGTCTCTACCCGTTTGTCGTTGAGCGGTACGATAGTGGTGGGACGCGATATAGCACACGCCAAGCTGAAAGAGATGATAGATGCGGGCAAAGACCTACCTCAATATATCAAAGAACACCCCATCTACTATGCAGGTCCCGCCAAGACACCGAAAGGAATGGCATCGGGGTCGTTCGGACCTACGACGGCAGGCAGAATGGACAGCTACGTCGACCTATTCCAAAGCAAGGGCGGCAGTATGGTGATGATAGCAAAGGGCAACCGCAGCCAGCAAGTAACCGACGCCTGCCATAAATATGGCGGTTTCTACCTCGGCTCTATCGGAGGACCGGCGGCAATACTCGCCCAAAACAACATTAAAAATGTAGAATGCCTCGAATTTCCTGAACTCGGAATGGAAGCAATCTGGAAGATAGAGGTAGAAGACTTCCCTGCATTTATCCTTGTGGACGACAAAGGCAACGACTTTTTCAAACAACTGAAACCTGTCTGCCTGAAATGTTAGAAACGTTATAACTTGCTTTCGGTATATAAGCAGTAATTGGTATTTTTAGAGGCTATCGTAAAAATTGTATAGCCTCTTTTATTTTCTTATCGTTCGACTTATAGATGTTATTTGGCAAGTTGATATGCCAAAATGTCTATTTTTTATCGTCTTATATAGGTGGCATTTTATTTGTAATTGGGAAGTAGTGATAATTTAATATGAATAATACATAAGCCTCATAATGTTTTAGATAAAATATCGATGAATGAAAACATTATGAGTAAGAAAAACAGATAGATATATGACAAATCAATCAGAACAATTGAAAAATCTATTACAATACAGTTGGGAAGAGGTAGAGCGCTTGAAACACAAATATGTATCGCCCGAACATTTTCTATTGTCGATGTTTAAACTCCACGACTGTAATGCTATGAAGATATTGAGAAATATGAATTTCGATATACCTAAGGCTCAGCAAGATATAGAAAACAATTTCAATATTACGCCCGACAATTACAGCTCATCGATATTATTGCGTGAGTTGTCAGACAATATTTTGCGTATAGCCTCGCTCGAGGCTCGTAATCAACAACAAAAGGTAGTAGATACCGAACATCTACTCCTTGCCATACTCCGCGACGGCAATTCGTTTGCTTGCCGCAGTCTTAGAGAGCAAAATATTGATTACGATGCTGTTAAGGCAAGTATGATAGAACATGAGATGTTGCCTAAGTCTAAATTCGATTTCGAAGAAGACGAAGACGACGACGACAAACCGCAAGGCAATAATTCCAAAGTACACCGAAAAACTGACAAAAAGTCAATGACAGATACTCCCGCACTCGATAACTTTGGTAAGGATCTGACCAAGTATGCCGCTGAGGATAAGTTAGATCCGATAGTCGGTAGAGATGTGGAGGTGGAGCGTTTGGTACAGATATTGTCGCGTCGTAAGAAAAACAACCCCGTACTCATCGGTGAACCTGGTGTAGGCAAAACTGCTATAGTAGAGGGACTTGCCATTAGGATACATCAACGTAAGGTATCGAGGATATTGTTCGATAGGCGAGTGATAGCTCTTGATATGGCTTCTATTGTGGCAGGTACCAAATATCGCGGACAGTTCGAAGAGCGTATACAGTCTATTATGAGTGAGATAGAACGTAATCCTAATATAATACTATTCATAGACGAGATACATACTATCGTAGGAGCCGGCAGCGCGTCGGGGTCGCTCGATGCCGCTAACATATTGAAGCCTGCTCTTTCGCGGGGCGAATTGCAATGTATTGGAGCTACTACTCTGAAAGAGTATCGCGAGAGTATAGAAAAAGACGGTGCGTTGGAGCGTCGTTTTCAGAAGATTATAGTAGAACCAACCTCTGAGCAAGAGACTATCACGATTCTGAAAAATATTAAAAACCGATACGAAGACCACCATCAGGTCGTATATAGCGACGAAGTATTGGAGGCTTGTGTGAAGCTGACAGGTCGATATATTTCCGATAGATGTTTCCCCGACAAAGCCATAGATGCTCTCGACGAAGTAGGGGCACGTATAAGGGTCAAAAATATGAAAGCTCCTAAGAATATAGAGAATCTCGAAAAGGAAGTATTGCTGCTCGAAGCAAATAAAAACGATGCCGCAAGGAATCAGGATTTCGAAGAGGCGGCTAAAATTAGAGACTGTATAGTAGAGATTTCCAAAGAGATAGATCGTCTTCAAAATGAGTTTAGTAAGGAAGAAGAGAAAAACCGAATACATATAACCATAGACGATGTGGCTACCACTGTGTCGATGATGAGTGGCGTACCTATCAAACGTCTCGAAGAGTCGGACAACGAGCGTCTTATGCGTATGGGCGAACAACTTGCGGGTAAAGTAATAGGGCAAGATAGGGCTATAGATACGGTAGTGAAAGCCATCAGACGCAACTCTGTGGGGCTCAAAGACCCCAATAGACCGATAGGCTCGTTTATATTCCTCGGACCTACGGGAGTAGGTAAGACTCTGCTTGTGAAGAGACTTGCTGAGGCTGTGTTTGGCAATGAAGATGCCGTAATACGTGTGGATATGAGTGAGTTTATGGAGAAATATAGTGTATCGCGACTCATAGGAGCTCCTCCCGGATATGTAGGCTACGAAGAGGGCGGACAACTTACCGAAAAGGTAAGACGCAAGCCATATTCGATAGTGCTTCTCGATGAGATAGAAAAGGCTCATTCAGATGTATTCAATATCCTATTGCAAGTGATGGACGAAGGACGCCTTACCGATAGTTTGGGTAGGATAATCGACTTCAAAAACACGATAATAGTGATGACCTCCAACGTCGGTACTCGGCAACTCAAAGATTTCGGGAAAGGAGTAGGGTTCGCTTTGCCCGACGACCAGTATCGCGAAAACGAATATGCCAATTCTGTGATAAAGAAGGCATTGTCGAAGACTTTTTCTCCCGAGTTTCTCAATAGGATAGACGAAATAGTTATGTTCGACTCTCTGAATAAAGAATCTCTGTATAAAATTATAGACGTAGAGATAGATATACTGAAAAAACGCCTTACTTCGATGAATATTGAGCTTTCGCTTACCGACGATGCAAAGAACTTTATTTTCGAAAAAGGATACGACACTCAGTATGGAGCCCGACCGCTAAAACGTGCTATTCAAAACTATATAGAAGATACTCTGTCGGAAGGTATGCTCATAGGCAATATCAAAGAGCATCAGAAGGTAGTACTCGATACGAAACCCGATAAGACAGGGCTGCAGATAGTATCAGAGAATTAAAAAACAGGGCTGAACTTCTACCAAGAAGTCAGCCCTATTTTTTTTTCGTAATCGATAACTTTTATCGGGCAGCAATAAAAAAACGGAGGTAACCTATATAGCCACCTCCGCACAAAAAAACAATTGTCAATATTAAGAAAAAACTAACTTAATCTATTTTCTACTTCTTTCCAAGATACTATTTTCCACACCTCTTTCAGGTGGTCGGCACGCCGATTCTGATAGTCGAGGTAATAAGCATGTTCCCATACGTCTATACCTAATAGTGGTTTTAATCCTTTTGTAACAGGATTGCCGGCGTTGTTTTCTTTGGTTATTTGAAGTTTGCCACTATTGTCGGCGGCAAGCCATACCCATCCCGAACCGAAGAGCGATGTTCCTGCTGCTTCAAATTCGTTTTTGAATCCTTCGAAACTTCCCCAAGCATCCTCGATGGCTTTTAGGAGTTTACCGCTTGGTTTGCTGTCAGATACGGGAGCAAACTGAGTGAAATATAAATTGTGGTTCAGTGTCTGTCCTGCGTTGTTGAATATAGCGCCGTCAGACTCTTTTACGATACTAACCAAGTCGGCATTTTCGAATTTGGTACCTACAATCAGATTATTTAGATTGTTTACATATCCGGCTAAGTGTTTGCCGTGGTGTAGGTCGATAGTTGTTTTCGATATTATCGGCTCCAGTGCATTGTTTGCGTAAGGCAATACTAACAATTCGTGCTTCATATTCTTATAATTTTTTTAGTGAATAGATTGTGTTTATTATTTTCGGCAAAGCTACAACTAAATATTATTTATTTAGATAAACTATATCTATGCGCTATTAGTCTCGGTTTATTGTTGTTTTCTTGCTTCGTTTATATCTATCCTTTTACCGTTTTTCATTGCTATTATGAAAGCGTCGCTAAATAACTTTTTTATATCTGCCTGTAGTTTTTGCACTTCTTTGTAGTCTGTACTGCTGCCATAGGTATATTTATAGACATTGTTTTCTTTGTAAAAAGAGCATTTTAGTTTCTTGAATCGGTAGTCGTTGTCTTTCAGTGGGGTAGACGAGGTCATAATCTGCCACATAAATATTATCTCGTCTTTATTAGTACTTTCTTTGGATACTATACTGTTGCTGTCTTCTTCCACTGTTTCAGTGTCGTATGATTGCATATTTTGTACTGCGGTAATAGATTTCATCGATTCTTTGCTGAGGTCGAAGTCGTTTTTATATTTCAATATCCCATTGTATATGCCTGTGGCAAGATTTTTTTGTCCATCTTTCGATGTCATGAAAGCACGCTCTTCGGGATTGGTGATATAACCGACCTCTACGAGTACGCTCGGTACTATTGTCTGCCACGTAACGTAGAGCGATTGCTGCTTTACTCCGCGTATCTTACGCTCTTTTTCGCCCATTTCGTTACCGATATATGTGGCTAAGTTGTTGCTAAGATTGAATATCTGAGCCTGCTTTATTTCGTATATAGCATTGAAAGTCTGGCTGTTGTTTTCGTCGTATCGCTTCGATACTTCTACTCCGTTTTCGCCTATCGATGTGATAGAGCTTTTTTGTTTTAGTGTTCGTGTCTTACGGTCTGTATTTTCTACCGTTTGTATGTACACTTCCACGCCGTGAGTAGTGGTTACGTCGCGTTTTTTCGCTTCGTTATATGCAGAGTTTACGTGTATCGATACGAATATATCGCCGTTTGCCTTATTGGCTGTTTCCATACGTTCTACCGGTTCGAGCGTTTTGTCTGTTTTGCGGGTGTATACCACTTTTATATCGTGATGTTTTTCAAGCATGCTACCCACCAAAAGAGCGATATCGAGATTGATATTCGACTCGCACACTCCGGCTCGTGTCGCTCCGGGGTCTTTACCTCCGTGTCCGGGGTCGATTACTACGGTGAAAGGTTTTACCTTTGCATTTATCAAAAGCGATACGCTCAATAATATTAATACCAACAAAATACTTCTATTCGCTTGTTTCATAAAAAGTTACCTCTTTTATTTATTGTCTTTTATACTTTTGAATTCGGAAAAATATACCTTTGCAGCACATTCGAGTTCGTCGTACCACTCCTTGCCGAACCTCCTTATCAGAGGGTTTTTAAGAAATTGATATACAGGTAGTCCAATCTCTTTGCCGAAAATCTCGGCAGAGCGACAACACTCCCATCTATGTACGTTTACGGCAGTCGTATCGTGATACTCAGCTATACGGACAGGATACAGATGGCAAGATATCGGTTTCGGAAAGTCGGTCAATCCCTCCATGTATGCTTTTTCTAATGCACAGTAGCAAATACCGTTTTCGACATAAGAAAACACACACTCTCTATCGTTTACCAGCGATGTTACATTGTCGCCGTCTCTATCGATATAGCTTACTCCATGTCTGTCTATTACCTCTATCGACTTCTGTGGCAGAAATTTACGTACCGAAGGTAAAATATCGTTGATGATGTCTATCTCTTCTGCCGTCAGTGGAGCTCCGGCGTCGCCTTCTATGCAGCAACAGCCTTTGCATTCGCTTAGTTTACAACAAAAGCAGCGTTCGAACAAATCAAAACTTACTACCGTATTACCTACTTCGAGCATGACAACCTATAATGAATATTCGTAAATACGGACTATATGATTTTTTCTTTGTTCAATATGGTATCTATAATCGAACGTTTTTTGATGTAATAAGACATATATCTCTCTTTTTTACTGTTGTATATGTCGTCTATTGCTATCATAATACCTGTATCGTATATGTTACCGAAGTCGGGGTCGAAACACGTCCCAAACGATTTCATCGTGCTTGCAAGTTCGATGTAGGCTTTTATCAGTGCGGGTATACGTTCGTTATACTCCTTAAGGTAATTTGTTAATACTCTGAAGTTTTCGCTTGCCGAAGAGTTCAGAGTAAACATCTGTTCGAATTTAATAATGTATTCTTCCGGTATTGCTTCTTCTCTGATAGGTACGAATAGTTTGTCTTTGTCTTCGAAGAAGTATTTCAAGAAAAATGTGATTGCATACCGAGCCTCTACCTTCATTTTGGGATATATGGTCACTTTGCCTACCATATATTTTACGTCGTCGTTGTTTCCAAGCATAGCCCCGATACCGTCCCAAAGGTTATCGAGGGCATATAGGCTTTTGAGCCCTCCTTTGTACGACTGATATTTAGGTTGAATGAACGCTCGTCCGAGTTCGATAGTGTAGGGTAGGTAGTCGGAAATATATTTATTCGATGCTCGAAAAATATGGCTCATCGGCATAATGGGATTTCCCTCCGTATCGAAAGCAGCATCTTTACCGCACAAAAATCTGTATCCTCCTATAATCTCTCTCTTTTCGGGGTTCCAGACTATTAGCTGTTTGAAAGGCTTTTCTAACGAGTCGTACTCGTCGAGGTCAAACGATTTGCCACTACCTCCGCCGCTGTTGCGAAACGATAGTTCTCGCAGTCGTCCAATCTCTCTGAGGGTGTTTGGAGCATTATGTGAGTCGACTATATAGATTTCATTATTAGCTCTTTGCGTCTTACACAAGAGTTTGTCTTCAAGTTCTCTTACGATAAGTTTGTCTTCTACCGATGATATTAGTCTGACCATAATGTGCAATAAATCGAATTGAATATTCGACTCGCAAAGATAATCATTTTTTTATAAGATATTAAATACTAAATGTAGATTGTGTGCAAAAAAGAAAAACAACTTCCAAATACCTCTGTCGGTACCGAAAGTTGCTCTTTTATTGTTGCCTTGCAAGGATTCGAACCCAGACAAGCAGTGCCAGAAACTGATGTGCTACCATTACACTACAAGGCAATATCTTTTCGAAAGACAAAGGTAGTATATTTTTTCGAAATGATAAAAATATTTTTTTGATTAATTTTGTCGCAACGACCAAAAAACATATTGTTTTTCATCAATCGGCTATAAATGAATAGTTTTCTTACAATCAAAAACGAGTCGCAAGGATTATTCAAAGACAAAGGGAGCAAATTTTTGTCGTTTGCTTTTCCTATCGATAGTGTCGATAGCGCTATGGAGCATATCGATATTGTACGTCGTAAGTATTTCGATGCCCGCCACGTGTGCTATGCTTATATGCTTGGTTGTAATAGAGATACATATAGGGTTAACGACGACGGTGAGCCTTCGGGGACAGCCGGACGGCCAATACTCGGACAAATCAATTCTAAGTGTCTTACCGATGTATTGATAGTGGTGGTACGCTATTTCGGTGGTACTCTGCTCGGTACGTCGGGACTCATAAATGCTTACAAAATGGCTGCCCTCGATGCTATCGAAAATACGCAAATAGTCGAAATCCCTATCGAAAGACGTTTTACCGTCGCTTGCCAATACGAAAATATGAATTTTATAATGAGACTTATCAAAGACTTTGATATCAAAGTCTTGTCGCAACAACAAACCTCCGATTGCAGATTTACTCTCAGTTGTAGGCAAGAGTTTGTAGATGCTGTGTCGGAGCGTCTCAAGGGCAATCATCTCATATCTTTCGAGATGCTATAAACCTACCTACTATCAGGTTTACCAAAGGTATAAAAAATCGAAGGCTATCTGTAATTTAGATAACCTCCGACTTAAAGTTGCTTGAAAATATCTGTTTTTCTAATTGGCTTGGCTTGCTTCAGGAGCAGCCGCTTCGGTAGCTGTCGTTTCAGGAGTTGCCGACATAGCACTACGTGTTACGACTACAGCACATACTACATTGTCGGGAGCATTGAGCATAGTAAGGTTGTCGTATTGCAGATGTTTTACCTGAATAGCCTTACCGAGCTCTAAGTTTTCTACGTTTATATGTAGACTTTCGGGAATATTTTCCAATAGACCTTTCACTTTGAGCTTCCTCGAAACAAGATTGAGTTTACCACCCGCACGTACACCGGCAGCAAATCCGTCTAAAACAACCGGAACTTCGATAGTAATAGGCTTATCTTCGAATACGGTAAGGAAATCCATATGCAATATTTCGTCGGTAACAGGGTGAAGCTGAATCTCTTTCAAGATTGCTTTCTGAACTTTACCATTGATATTTAGCTCTACTGCAAATATATCGGGAGTGTATACCAACTTACGTATAGCGTCGAACGTTACGACGAAGTTTGTAACAATTGTTCCCTTTCCTTGTTGTTCTACCAATATCTGGCCATCTTCCAATTTGCCTTCGTAAGGCAATTCTACTGATTTATAGCCATAAAGTACTGCAGGGATAAAACCTTCTTTACGTAGTGCACTTACTGCTTTTTTGCCAACTGAGGTTCTTGGCTTGCCTTCTAATTTGAATGTCTTCATTCTAAAACTGATTTTTTGTG
Organism: Porphyromonadaceae bacterium; assembly: GCA_905372135.1. Classification (GTDB taxonomy): domain Bacteria; phylum Bacteroidota; class Bacteroidia; order Bacteroidales; family Paludibacteraceae; genus F0058. Next base: position 11,308 of record CAJPNS010000005.1, read on the forward strand.
TTACTCAAAATTAATTAATTAAATAATACTAATTTCCCATACACATCTTTTGTTCGGGACAAAAAGTCTGCAAAGGTAATACTTTTTTCCGGTAAAAAAGCAATATTAATATCTACTTTTTGTTGTAGACCCCGATAATTTCAGCTTTCGATACTATATTTGCCCCGCCCAGCTCTCCGTTATTATACTCTTTCAAAAATATGCGGAAATGTTTTGTCATATCGGCTTTTAGAGTCATTTTTTTACTATCTTCGATATGGTATGCAAATGTTACCGGCTCCGACGACACGTCGACTCCAGCAAGAGTCAATACGCTGAAATTCACTATTATTCCCTCAGGAGTATGCTTATAGGTAAATGTTCCCGTAGTGTTGTCGTAAGTCATTGTACCAGTGCTGTCTGTATTGAATACCATTGTGTTTGGCATCTTGAATCCGCTTTTTTTGATAATGGTACCTATGAGTCCACCAATTATGCCTGCTTCTATCTTCAGGTCGTCTTCGTTTGCCGATACCCAAGTGCCTATAAGTGCTTGAGGATTATTGTTGTCCAAGTCGGGGAATTTTTTTTTACACGATGTGATTCCCAGAATCACAATCAATATTGTAGCTATTAATGCTTTACGATTTTTTAGTTGCATAAAAGTATGATTATTAGTTATATGTGTGAAATTAATTAGATTTTACAATGAGATATGATATCCAACAAATTAGTAGCGATATAGTCGAGTTGCTCCTCGTCGAGTTCGGTGTGCATAGGAAGCGAACATACCGTACAGGAGAGCTTTTCGGCTATCGGTAGATTGTATTGTTTGTTGCTCAGATTTTTGTATGCTGTTTGCAAATGTATCGGTATCGGATAATATATCATCATCGGTATTCCCTTCTGAGTCATTTCGTCGATAAGTTTTTTGCGGTCTACTCCCTCAAGACGTAGCGTATACTGGTGGAACGAATGTGTGCTATACGACGCAACGACTGGAGTTTTGATACTGCTATAGCCTGCAAATCGCTTATTGTAATACGCTGCAGCACTTTGGCGGTTTGCTATATATTCTTCTAAATGAGGTAGTTTAGCATCGAGTACAGCTGCTTGGATACTGTCGAGTCGCGAATTGACTCCGATTGCATCGTGGTGGTAACGTACTTTCATACCATGATTGGCTATTATAGATATATGTTCGGCAAGTTCGCTATTATTGGTAAACAAAGCACCGCCATCGCCGTAGCAACCAAGATTTTTCGAAGGGAAAAACGACGTACAGCCTATATCTCCTATCGTACCCGAATGTTGTCTGTTGCCGTTGCCGAATATGTATCTCGAACCCATCGATTGGCAGGCATCTTCCACTACATAGATATTGTGTTTTTTAGCAATCTTCATAATAGCCTCCATATCGGCGTTTTGACCGAAAAGATGCACCGGTACGATAGCTTTTGTCTTCGGAGTAATTGCTCGTTCGAGAGCCTGTATATCAATACAAAATGTATCTTCGTCTACATCGACAAGTACGGGAGTAAGCCCCAAAAGAGCCACTACCTCTGCCGTAGCAATAAACGTGAAGGTAGATGTTATTACTTCGTCGCCTGGTCTGAGTCCCAATGCCATAAGAGCTATTTGTAGGGCATCTGTACCGTTGGCTACCGGTATTACGTGTTTTACACCAAGATACGTCTCCAGATGTCTCTGAAATTCGGCTACCTTATCGCCCTTTACAAACGACGAACTCTCTATTACGGAAGCAATACCGCTATCTACTTCGTTCTTTATTTTTAGATATTGGCTGTGTAAATCAACCATTTGTATTTTTTTCATGTCTATCTCGTTGGTATCTAATGATTTTACCTGATTAACTGGTATGCAAAGATAATAATTTCCTATAAAAAAATCTTAACTTTTGTCTCTCGTAAAAAATAATTAATTTTGTGGCACTAAAAAATACTACGTTTTATGCTAAAATCAATGACGGGGTACGGTAGAGTTACCAAAATACTGGAAGACAAGAAGATAAGTTGCGAGATTAAATCACTTAATAGTAAACAGATAGATATAAGTCTCAAATTACCTGCAAATTACCGCGAATACGAACTCGAATATAGAAGCCTGATAGCTAAGCATATAGTGCGAGGTAAAGTCGATGTCGTTGTCACCATAGAAGAAGATTCTTTCAAGAACCGACCTCTGATAAACAAATCGGTAATAAAAGCATATTACGAGCAGATAAAAAATATATCGAACGATATATCGATACCTGAACCCTGCTCGGACAATTGGTTTCGGATATTGCTCTCTATGCCCGATGTATATCATACAGATATGGTATCTGCATCGAACGAAGACTCTGCCGAGATATTGTCTGTGGTAAAAGACTCGCTTTCGGCTTTCGACAAATTCAGGCAACAAGAGGGTGATACGTTGGAAGTGTTTCTAAAAGAGCGTATTAAACGTATATCGCTGTTGCTGGCAGAAGTGGATAAATACGAAAAAGAACGTGTACAGCGTATAAAAGAACGTATCTTAGACGAACTTAAGCAGCTGAATGCCAAGTCGGATATAATAGACCAGAATCGTTTGGAGCAAGAGATGATTTTTTATATCGAAAAACTCGATATAAGCGAAGAAAAATCGCGTCTTAAATGCCACCTCGAATATTTCGTCAATACTATCGATGCCGAACAAAATCAAGGCAAAAAGCTCGGCTTCATATCGCAAGAGATTGGACGAGAGATAAATACACTTGGCTCAAAATCAAATCACTCCGAGATACAGAAAATTGTGGTGATGATGAAAGATGAATTGGAGCAGATAAAAGAGCAGGTACTCAATGTATTATAGAGTTCGCGAGAAGCTAAAAAACGATTAAAGGTCGATGTCTGCAAATAGACGTAAAAGGATAGGTATATATTCGGGCAGTTTCAATCCCGTACACAATGGTCATATATCATTAGCTAAGTACCTTCTTGATAGCGATATAGTAGATGAGGTTTGGATTGTAGTTTCGCCTCTGAATCCACTGAAGACGACTTCCGACGAACTTATAGCCGACGAATTGCGTCTGCAGATGGCGAAGATTGCTTTTGAAGGTATCAGAGATACAAAAGTTTCGGATGTGGAGTTTCGTCTGCCACGTCCGAGTTATACCATCGATACGCTAAATTTTTTGCAAAAACAATACCCTGATTATCAGTTTTTTCTACTGATAGGGGAGGACAATATGGCTATTTTTGATAAGTGGAAAAATTACGATGAGATACTTCGTAAATACACCATATTGGTTTATCCTCGCCACGCCGATACGAATAGCTCGGATAATGTATTGAGGCACACTAATATTCACATAATAGATGCTCCATATATAGATATATCTTCCACAGACATTCGCCGCCGTATACGGCAGCAGCAGCCATTAACGGATATGTTGCCTAAGTCTGTAATAGATTTTATAAAGTCTAATATGTTGTACGATAATTAGATATGCCGAATATTCGTTTTGTGGTAGTTTGCAATTGTGTACTATTTTATATAACTTTGCAGCCTAGTGACCGTATTACGTAGATAATAAACAAAATAAAAATATATACTTATGCTAAATTTAGAACCTAAAACACTGTGGCAGTGCTTTTTTGAAATCTGCCAAGTACCGCGTCCCTCGAAAAAAGAGGAGCAAATCATCAGTTTTTTACTCGATTGGAGTAAACGTCACGGAATAGAAGCCGTAAAAGACCACGCAGGTAATGTATTGATGAAAAAGCCTGCTTCGAAAGGCTATGAAAAACGCCCGACCGTTGTGTTACAAGCTCATATGGATATGGTGTGCGAAAAAAATAGCGATACCGTACACGACTTTATGAAAGATCCGATACAGCCATATATCGATGGCGAGTGGCTAAAAGCCAAAGGCACCACTCTCGGAGCCGATAACGGTATAGGTATGGCTGCTATGATGGCTGTGCTATTGGACGAAAATATACAGCATCCGCCACTCGAATGCCTATTTACGGTAGACGAAGAGACAGGGCTTACAGGAGCTTTCGAGCTGAAAGCAGGATTCTTGAGCGGTAAAAGACTTCTTAACCTCGACTCCGAAGACGATGGAGAGATTTTTATAGGTTGTGCCGGAGGAGTAGATACGCTTTCGCACTTGCCTTATAAGACGGTAGATGCTCCCAAGGAGCTGTATTACTGTAAGGTAGCAGTCAAAGGACTATGCGGAGGACACTCAGGCGACGATATCGACAAAGGTAGAGCCAATGCCAACAAGTTGCTTAATAGATTTTTGTGGGCAGTAAACCGTAAGTCGCGCATATCGATGGCAGAAATAAACGGCGGTAACCTGCGCAACGCCATTCCTCGCGAAGCCTATGCCGTGATAGGTGTCGACAAAAACTTCAAAGAAGAGCTTACCGTGATGTTAAACAAGTATATAGCCGATATTTCGGTCGAATATGCAGCTACGGAGCCAAACTTCAAAATGACAATCGATACCGTGTCTATGCCCTCTAACGTGATAGAAAGCAGCGTAACCGATAGATTGCTTAATGCCATATATGCCTGTCCGAATGGAATCATCCGAATGAGCGACGATATGCCGGGACTCGTAGAGACCTCTACCAACTTGGCTTCTATAAAAATGCACGACGGCAAAAATATTGAGATAGTAACCTCGCAACGAAGCAGTATCGCTTCGGCTAAAAACGATATCGCCTCTATGGTTGAGAGTGTGTTTGTATTGGCCGGTGCTAATGTAAAACATTCCGACGGCTATCCGGGCTGGAAGCCTAACCCAAATTCCGAGTTGGCACAGAAGCTCGCTGCTTCTTATAAGAAGCTTTTCAATAAAGAGGCGAAAATCAGAGCTATTCACGCCGGACTCGAATGCGGACTCTTCAGCGAAAAATACCCCGATATGGATATGGCTTCGTTTGGTCCTACGATGCGTGGAGTACACTCGCCCGACGAGCGTCTGCATATAAAAGACACCGAAAAGTTTTTCAAACTGCTTGTAGACGTGCTTGCAGATATGTAAAAACAGACTTCCAAAAGATAGAGAAAAGAGTTGCTTCCGTAATATTTTGGGGTAACTCTTTTTTGTTTATATAGATTTCATCTATAATATGCGTGTATATAAGTCAGTGTGTATATCAAATGTGTTTGCGCACATATAAGATAGTCAATATTATATGGCAAATAAATCTTTGATGAAATTTATATTGATACGAATATGCATTTTTATATCGAATTTATTTTTCCGAACCACATAAAATGATTATATTTGCAAATCATTTTTTACCGATATATACAACTAAAAATTAAATAAAATATGGCAAAAATTAAAGGAACCGTGGTAGTAGATACCGAGCGTTGCAAGGGCTGCGACCTGTGTGTGCAGGCTTGCCCTCAGAGTGTTTTGGAGTTGAACGCAAAAGTAAACTCCAAGGGTTACCATTACGCAACAATGGTAAATGAAGATTGTATTGGATGTATGTCTTGCGGAATGGTATGTCCGGACGCAGTAATCACCGTTTACAGATTTAAAGTTGATGCTTAAAATTGGAGGAAAAAAGAATTATGGAAGAAATTAAATTGATGAAAGGAAATGAGGCGATAGCACACGCTGCTATCCGCTGCGGAGCTGACGGTTATTTCGGATACCCTATTACGCCGCAGTCTGAGGTGATGGAAACTCTTATGGACGAAGCTCCGTGGACTACGACAGGAATGGTAGTGCTGCAAGCAGAAAGTGAAGTAGCTGCCATCAATATGGTGTACGGCGGTGCATCGTGCGGTAAAAAAGTGATGACTTCGTCGTCGTCGCCGGGTATGTCTCTCAAACAAGAAGGTATATCGTATATTGCAGGAGCAGAGCTGCCCTGTCTGTTGGTGAACGTTATGCGCGGAGGTCCAGGTCTTGGTACCATACAGCCCTCGCAGGCAGACTACTTCCAGACGACCAAAGGCGGAGGACACGGTGACTATCGTCTGATTACTCTCGCACCTTCGACGGTGCAGGAGATGGCAGACTTCGTCGGACTCGGCTTCGACTTGGCTTTCAAATACAAAAACCCCGCAATAATATTGGCAGACGGTATCGTCGGACAGATGATGGAGAAGGTGGTATTGCCGCCCTTCAAACCACGCCGCACCGACGAAGAAGTACGCAAAGAGTGCCCTTGGGGAACAATGGGTAAGACCGACGACAGAGAACGCAACATAATAACATCGCTCGCTCTGGAAGCCGATGTGATGGAGGCTACAAACCACCGCCTACAAGCCAAATACAGAAAGATAGAGGAGACCGAAGTACGCTTCGAAGCTCATAACGTCGAAGACGCCGACTACGTTTTCGTAGCTTTCGGTTCGGCTGCTCGTCTGTGTGGTAACGCTATGGAAGCTCTCCGTGCAGAAGGCATCAAGGTAGGTTTGCTACGTCCCATAACACTGTGGCCCTTCCCGACAAAAGAGATAGAACGCCTGGCACAGAAGGTAAAAGGCTTTATGTCTATCGAGCTTTCGGCAGGTCAGATGGTAGAAGACGTACGTCTCGCCGTAAACGGTAAAGTGCCGGTAGAGTTCCACGGTCGTATGGGCGGTAATATTCCTTCGGCAGAAGAAATAATGGAAAAGTTCAAAGAAAAATTCAAGTTGAAATAGGAAAAGTGATTGCATGTCGGGCACTTACAAATTAGAGTGCGTGAGTGTCCGACTTTTTTAAAAACAAATGACCCTATTTTGAAAAGAGTATTTTTACAGACCATTAGTGTTGTATTTGTAGTAACGGCAGTAGTAAGTTGTACGAGAAAGCCGACAATCTATGCTAACCACGATGTTACAGCGTGCGGTGTAAAAGACCCACTCGTAAATTTGCCTTGGTTGGCGGAAATTTGTAAAAATAGCTCTAAAGAAGGAGATGTGTCCATATTTTTAATACAAGACACTATTACACAAGACTATTTTTTCGAAACCAACAGAGTTTTTGAACTATATGGAAGAGGGAAGTTTTCGAGAGGAGAATGTTATAATTGTGAAGGAGATACTGTTATGATATATAATACTATTACTCCTCCCAAACCAGAAGAAGTAGCATTTGATAAAGATAAAAAACACTTAGGAGTCATATTTAAAGTAAAATACAAATAAAATTTTCTATATTACGAAGAAAATCATGCTATTGGCAATGATAATTTATGGAATGACTAATTGTGTAAATGCTGTTCCTAATACTAACACTTCTAACATAATATAAACCAGTAATATACGTAGAAATACGATAAACACAGAAACTAAATTAAATACGAATATTATCAACAAAAAAAATTATAATATATGACAACACAAGAAATGATTAAACCGGAAAATTTGGTCTACAAAAAAACCAGATTGCTTACCAACAACGTAATGCACTACTGTCCGGGCTGCAGCCACGGTGTGGTACACAAATTGATTGCAGAGGTTATCGATGAGATGGGTATTCAGAACGAAACCATAGGTATTGCTCCTGTGGGTTGTGCCGTATTTGCCTACAACTATATCGATATCGATTGGCAGCAGGCAGCACACGGACGTGCTCCGGCACTGGCGACGGCAACCAAACGTCTACTGCCCGACAAATATGTATTTACATATCAGGGCGACGGTGACTTGGCAGCTATCGGAACAGCCGAAACCATACACGCCTGTAACCGCGGTGAAAATATCGCCATCTTTTTCATCAACAACGCTATCTACGGTATGACAGGAGGTCAGATGGCTCCGACCACTCTGGAAGGTATGAAAACAGCTACCTGCCCTACCGGACGTAACCACGAAATAAACGGCTATGCACTGAAGATAAGCGATATGCTTGCACAGCTCGACGGCACTTGCTATGTAACACGCCAGAGTGTAGACAAGATGCCTGCCGTGATGAAATCGAAAAAAGCTATCCGCAAGGCTTTCGAAAACTGCCAGCTGAAAAAAGGTACCTCGATAGTGGAATTCGTATCTACTTGTAACACAGGTTGGGGCATGAGTCCACACAATGCTAACCTCTGGATGCAGGAAAATATGTTCCCGAAATATCCTATCGGTGATTTGAAAAACATTTAATATTTAATCCGACAAAAAAGTAGAATAAGATGAAAAAAGAGATAATTATAGCAGGATTTGGAGGACAAGGAGTCTTGTCGATGGGTAAAATATTAGCTTACTCAGGATTGTTGGAAGGCAAAGAAGTAACTTGGATGCCCGCCTACGGACCCGAACAGCGAGGCGGTACTGCCAACGTAACAGTACAGATAAGCGACAAAAAAATATCGTCGCCCATACTGAAATTCTATGATATAGCAATCGTACTCAATCAGCCGTCGATGGACAAATTCGAAGAGAGAGTAAAGCCGGGCGGAATACTTATCTACGACTCCAACGGTATGACCCGCAAACCCAACCGCAAGGATATTTCGGTTTACCGTATCGACGCTACCGACAAAGCCCTCGAAATGGGAGCTCAGAAGACTTTCAATATGATAGTTGTAGGTGGACTGCTCAAAGCCGACCCGATGGTCAAGACAGAGAATGTGATGCTGGCACTGAAAAAATCGTTGCCCGAACGTCACCACAAACTTCTGCCTGCCAACGAAGAAGCAATGAAGGTAGGTATGCAGATTATAGAAAAAGAGAATTGATAATTCTCCTGTTTTATCATAAAGAAGACTATCGCTCAGAGAGAGAGAGCGGTAGTCTTTTTTTGCTTTGTAATGATTTGATTACGGTGACGCCTTCGTGTGTAAACTTCAACATCCGTATATTTCCCTTGCCGCCTTTGAAATGTAGTTGTAATAATGGGAATTTATATCTAACTTTGTACCGCATTTCGAAGCGAAACATTCTTTATCAATTTCAAGTTCAAAAAAAAGCAGTAATAATGAGAAAATTATCTAAAACTCTACATCAGATACTCTCAATAGTAGTAGGTATCTTTATCTCTATAATATGTTTTTCGGGGGCGATGCTTATATTCGAAAACGAATTTACCGAATGGCAAAACCCACATTTGTATAATGTTACTCCCCTCGAAAGTGGAGCCCGACCGCTTACGTCTCTATTGCCCGAGATACTGGCAACCCAGCCGCAAGGAGCCGAAATAACCTATGTGGATATAAAAGACAATCCATCAAAAAGTTATATGATAGATATCGACTTAGGCGACGACGATAGCAAAACCGTTTTCGTCGACCAGTATACGGGTAAGATTCTCGGCGAAAAGCCCGACGACATCGCATTTTTCACCGTTATGTACCGACTGCATCGATTCCTCTTGCAGAACCGCCCCCAAGGCGACGGCATCTTCTGGGGCAAACGTATCGTCGGTATCAGTACTATCATATTCGTATTTATTATCATCACGGGCATTGTCGTATGGGTGCCTCGTCGAGGTCGTTCGTGGGGTAATCGCTTCAAGATAAGCGTCAAGCACGGGTGGCACCGACTATGGTACGACCTCCACGTCGCAGGCGGCATATACGTTGCCTTATTGCTTCTGGTAATGGCTCTTACGGGGCTCACGTGGGCATTCCCTTGGTATCGCACCGCTTTCTATGGCATACTTGCTCCCGAGAAAAATGAACTCTCGACGACAGAAAACAACTCGTTGGATATAGCCGCCAACGAACCGACAGATACGACGACACTCACGCAGTTCGCCGTGTGGCAGAGGGTTTACGACGCAGTAAAACAACGCTCAAACTACGTGGAGGTAAGCATTAGTTCCGACGAGGTACGAGCCCGAATAAGCGATTGCGGCAACAGACGAGCTTCGGATTATTACGAGTTCGACATGGCAACAGGCGCTATTACTTCGGTAGAACTCTATAAAAACACGTCGAACAACAGCAAGTTGCGTGGTTGGGTCTACTCGCTGCATACAGGCAGCTGGGGCGGATTCTGGGTGCGTCTGATATATTTTATTGCGGCGATGTTTGGAGCTACTTTGCCGCTGACCGGATATTATTTGTGGATACGCCGTACATTCTTGCAGAAAACAAAACAGGGGAAGAGTTAAATTAGCCTTGAGAGGGAAGTCGTCGCCCGACTCCACGTCGCCCCCGAACTTTTAGCACTAAACCCGAGGTTATTACTGATTTTTAGTGATATAAAGAAGATGATTTTCTGAGATATCGTATAAAGTGTATTTTAAATACAAAAATGATATTCCCCTATATAAATGCAGCTTTCAATCTATCGGCAAACGATATTACAGATTGTTTGATTTTTTCTTGTGTCTTAGCCGATGGATGTCGTCTACCGCATACGTATTGCGAAAGTTGCACTTTGTTTATGCCCGTAATATGAGAAAGACCTGTTATAGATATGATCCCTTTGTATTGTTGTAAGAATGCCGACGCATCGAGGACAAACTCAAATTCTGCTTCTACGTTTTTGCCTGTAGCCTCATAGTGGTCTTGCCTCATTGCTTGGTAAACCGCCAAAAAATCTTGCTTTGCTTCTTCTGCCGTATTACCCTCGCCCAATACTCCAAATGGCAATTGTATTCCATCGATATAGACCGAATACCATCCTGCTTTATTGCATTCAATGTGTGCTTTTATCTTATTCATTGTCTTGTATATCTGTTGCGACATGGTATTAAAGTGTGATACCTGCCTGTGTTAATATATTTTTTAGTGTGCCTCGTGCTACCTCCTCGGAGTTATGATGGCTTGTAGGGAATTTTATCCCTGTAATCGGACTATACCATTGAGGGTGTCCTGCTACCTCTTTTCCGGTAAGGTAACACCCTGCCTTTTTCAACTTCTTGTGGAGTTCGCTATATTTCATTCTTTATTTTTTATAGAAGAAAATAGGTTACAAAAATAATGCTTCTTTTTTAGATAGCAAAATAATAATAATGGTATAAAATTTAATGGTAAAAAAAGAGAAAAAAAACAGCTTCTGAAAAGGAGAAACTATTGACCAACAACAAAAAAGTACCTCAAACAGAGGTACTTTTTCGTTAATTTTCGGGTGAGTAATGGGACTCGAACCCACGACCAACGGAACCACAATCCGCTACTCTAACCAACTGAGCTATACTCACCATATTTTTGAGTTGCAAAAGTAGTATATTTTTTTTAGTTTCGCAAAAATATTATTCAAAATATAATGTGAGGCTAATATGCTAAATATAAATAATATTACTCCCCACAACGTAAGATTTGTTTTTATGAGAAAAGTATTTTTGTCGTTTTTGCTTCTGTTTTCGGGCATCAATTTGCTGGCTTCCGAGGTAAATAGGAATATTTTTGTTATCACTATCGACGGCGATATCAATTCCAAAATGTGGATATATGCCCATAAAGGTATGTCGGAAGCTGTATCTCTCAATTCCGACCTGCTCGTCGTATCTATCAATACTTATGGCGGAGAGTTGCAATATGCCGATTCTATCGCTACGTTGCTGATGAAAAGCAAGTTGCCTACCATTGCTTTTGTCGACAACAATGCCGCCTCGGCAGGGGCATTGATAGCTATTGCTTGCGATAAGATTTATATGCGTTCGGGTGGGCGTATAGGTGCTGCCACAGTGGTCGACGGTATCGACGGCAAGGCAATGCCCGACAAATATCAGTCGTATATGCGTGCTATAATGCGTGCTGCAGCCGAGGCGCACGGGCGAGACTCTATCGGTGGCTGGTATAGAGACCCTCTCATAGCCGAAGCTATGGTCGACCCCAATACTATTATTCCCGATATCGACGACTCTACCAAGACATTGACTCTTACTACACAAGAAGCCATAAAGTACCGTTATTGCGAAGGGCAAGCCGAGAGCATAGAGCAAATTTTGCAAGCCGAGCATATAGACGAATATTCTATTAGTAGGTTCGTACCCGATGTGTGGGACAATATCAAAGGCTTCATTACAAGTCCTTTCGTCAGAGGTTTGCTTATTGTTCTCATTATAGCCGGTATATGGTTTGAGCTCCAACAACCGGGCATAGGTTTCCCCTTGGCTGTAGCTGTGGTATCGGCTCTGCTTTATTTTGCTCCTTTGTATATCGATGGGCTCGCTGCCAATTGGGAGATAATACTCTTTGTAGTCGGCCTGTTACTACTTGCGGTAGAGATATTCGTTATTCCCGGCTTTGGCATAGCGGGAATAGGCGGTATATTGCTCATAATTCTCTCGCTTACTTTTGCTTTGCTCGATAATGACGTATTCGATTTTCGGAGAGTCGCCGGTATACATCTGAGTTCGGCAATACTTACAGTAACGATAGGAGTTATCGCAGGATTTGCCCTGATGCTTTATCTATCTCATAAGATAGGCAGTAAAGGTGTATTTGCAAAATTTGCTTTGCTTGCCAGCCAAAAGAGTGCCGACGGTTTTATAGGTGTGCCCGACGATATACCTTCGCTCGTGGGGCAGAGAGGAGTCGCCGTCTCCGATTTGCGTCCTGTCGGCAAGGTCGATATAGGCGGCAGAGTGTACGATGCCATTAGCAAGCATGGACGATTTATTGCATCCGATACCGATATAGAGGTTGTCGGATATTCGGCAGGGCAGTTACTGGTGAGTGTTTGTGTTTAGAAACGAATAAAATGATTGTTATCCGATGAAATCGAGAATAGAAATAGAGGCAGGAGTCAATGGTTGTCTGCTTATTAGCGACAACTTTACATCAGACCTTACCTCGCTTACAAAACACACTATCGGCTTCCTCGAGCAGCAGCTTGCCAATCAAGACAAAAGCCGAGTATTGATAGTAAGCGATATAGAGGGCGACGAATTGGTTGCCGAGATGTTTTATATCAACCTAAGTAAATTCCTCAAAAGCGGTGCCGTAAGTGAAGTGGTATTTTTGGGCAGTGAGCTTAAGAGTAGGGCAAAGATGTTTGAGGTGCAGCGAAAACATTTTTTCGCTACGACCGAAGAGTTTCTGCATTCCGAACTAATCGGTTCGTTTGAAAACAAAGCCATTTTGCTCAAAGTCTCGCCCGAGTACGACCCTAAACGTATCGGAATGTATCTTCAACATCTACCGCACGATACGTCTCTGGAGATAGATTTCGATGCTATGTTTCATAATATGGACTACTTCCGTTCGAAGCTGAAGCCGACTACTAAACTTATGTGTATGGTGAAGGCATCGGCATACGGTAGCGGTTCGATAGAGGTGGCTCTGGCTATGCAGCACTATGGTTGCGACTATCTCGGAGTAGCCTTTGTAAATGAGGGTGTTGAGCTTCGGCAGAGTGGGATACGGATGCCTATCGTGGTATTGAATCCTATGGAGAGTTCGCTTTATCAGCTATTTGAGTACAAGCTCGAACCCGAAATATGCAGTTTTCGGATACTGAATTTCGTGGCGGAATTTGCTCGTTCGCTCGGACTACGCGATTATCCCGTACATATAAAAATAGATACGGGTATGCACCGCGCCGGATTTGAAGAGGGCGATTTAGAGCGGCTTATCGATTTTTTTGCATCGCATAAGGAACTCAAAGTGATGTCGGTATTCTCGCACTTAGCTGCTGCCGACGAGACCTCTGACGAGATGAACGACTTTACTATGAGTCAAATACGGCTATTCGACAGTATCGCGAAACGTTTCGAGAGTGCTCTCGGATATAAGGTCATAAAACATATACTCAATTCGGCTGGAATAGAGCGTTTTAGCGATTACCAGTTCGATATGGTGCGTCTCGGCGTGGGGCTATGGGGCGTGTCGGCCGACTCAGCCAACAATCTGCGAAACGTATGTTCGCTGTATACGAAGATCATTCAGATAAAAGATGTAAAGGCAGGAGAAACAGTCGGTTACAGCCGAAGGGGGAAGGTCGATACCGATAAACGTATCGCTTTGGTGCCTATCGGGTATGCCGATGGTATCAATCGACGGCTCGGCAACGGCATAGGTTATATGCTTATCGGTGGACATAAAGCTTTCATTATCGGCAATATATGTATGGATTTGCTTATGCTCGACGTATCTGATATAGATGTGAAAGAGGGCGATAAGGTAGTGGTATTCAGTTCCGAACGACCATTTTCGGAGATAGCCCGACAGCTCGATACCATACCTTACGAAGTGCTTGCTTCGATATCGCCTCGTGTGCGAAGAGTATACTTTACCGAAAATATTTTGTAGGCAGATTGAAAAAAATCTATTAACTTTGCCGTGTAGTTTTAATCACAAGATATACCTAAACACAATAGTAATATGGAACGAGTGAAATGCTTGATTATCGGGAGCGGACCTGCGGGTTATACTGCTGCTATCTATGCTTCGCGTGCCAATCTGAGTCCTGTCTTATATGAAGGGATACAGCCGGGCGGGCAGCTTACGCAGACTACTGAGGTTGAGAATTTTCCGGGCTATCCTAATGGGATACAAGGATTTGATATGATGGAAGATATAAAAAATCAGGCGCTTCGTTTGAATTCCGATATTCGTAGCGGTGTGGTGACGAAAGTAGATTTTTCGCAACGTCCTTTCAAGGTCGAAATCGACGGACAGACTAATATCGAGGCAGATGCCGTAATAATAGCTACCGGAGCATCGGCAAAATATCTCGGACTTGCCGACGAGACTAAGTATGCCGGTCGCGGAGTATCGGCGTGTGCTACTTGCGATGGCTTTTTCTATCGCAAAAAACGCCTTGCTGTCGTGGGTGGCGGCGATACCGCTTGCGAAGAGGCTATATATCTTGCCGGGCTTGCCGAAAAGGTTTATCTCATCGTACGTAAGCCGTTTCTAAGAGCATCGAAAGTGATGCAAGACCGCGTGTTTGCTACTCCAAATATAGAAGTCCTTTTCGAACACCAGACCATAGGTCTCGGCGGACAGAGTGGAGTAGAGGAGGCTCACCTCGTTTATCGTAAAGGCGAATCTGATGAAAAACAGGTAGATATAAAGATAGATGGATTTTTCCTCGCCATCGGACATCACCCCAATACCGATGTATTCAAGCAATATATCGATACCGACGAAGCGGGATATATCAAAACTCAGTTGCCATCGACTCGTACCAATATCGATGGTGTATTTGCGGCAGGAGACGTAGCCGACCCACACTACCGACAAGCCATTACGGCTGCAGCTTCGGGTTGTAAAGCGGCTATTGATGTGGAGAAATTTTTGAGTCAAACGAAAAAATAGTACCTATCGCTATCGGTAGTGAGAAAAGCAATATAAAATACTCACTTCGTGCGATTGTATACGGATAGATAAGATAATAATTTTGTAGATAATAGAAACCTTATAACAAATTAAAAAATCAGAACAATGAAAAGTATTGGAATTTTTTACGGTTCGTCGAGTGGTAATACCGAAACCGTAGCAAAACAGATTCAAAAAGGATTAGGTGCCGATGCTCAAGTTTTTGAAGTATCGAAAGCAAAAAAAGAAGATTTGGAAAAGTTCGATAACCTTATTTTAGGTACATCGACTTGGGGATTTGGCGATTTGCAAGACGACTTCGAAGGCTTTATGTCTCAGATCGAAGCAGCAAATCTCAGTGGTAAGACTGTAGCTCTTTTCGGTTGTGGCGACCAAGAGTCATACTCCGACACATTTGTCAACGGTATGGGTCAGGTATGGCAAGCTTTGCAAAACAAAGGCTGCAAAATAGTAGGACAGACCTCTACCGATGGTTATTCCTTTTCTGCATCCGATGCTGTAGTCGACGATAAATTCGTAGGACTTGCAATCGACGAAAACAACCAAAGCGACATGACCGACGAACGTATTGCTGCATGGGTAGAAACTCTTAAATCTTCTCTGAGCTAATACATTAGTAGTTCAATCTTTTTTAGAAAAAAGTTTGAGAGGACAACGACTCGATATCGAGCAGTTGTCCTCTCTCTTCTTTTTAGGGAATAGTATTATATTCCAAGCATCGTCTGAGCAGCCTATATTTTTGCTATTATTTCGTTATATTTTTCTTCCAAAATACTGTTGTTCAGCACATCGGGCACACCGCTATCGGAGCTTTCGCAAATGGACTCGACGATGGGTATCTGTGCCAAAAGCGGAATTTTTCGTTCTTCGGCAAAACGTTTTACTCCCTCTTTACCAAAGATATAGTATTTTTTATCGGGCAATTCGGCAGGCGTAAAATATGCCATATTTTCTACCAAACCCAATATAGGTACATTTATCTTCGGATTTTCGAACATCTCTATACCCTTGATTACATCGGCAAGTGCTACGCTCTGCGGGGTCGATACGATGATAGCTCCCGTAAATTTCAGTACATCGACGGCAGTAAGATGTATATCGCTCGTACCCGGCGGCAAATCGACAAGGAAATAGTCCAAATCGCCCCAATCGGCCTCTTGTACAAGCTGTTTGATAGCATTACTTGCCATTATGCCCCGCCACACGACAGCACTCTCGGGGTCGACGAAGAAACCGATCGACAGCAACTTAACTCCGAATTTTTCTGCCGGTTGTATATAGTTTTTATCGCCCACAGGCACGATCTCGGGACGATAGTCTTCGACCCCGAACATCTTAGGCACCGAAGGACCGAAAATATCGGCATCGAGCAATCCTACACGATAACCTTTTTTGGCAAGAGCCACAGCCAGATTCGACGAGACGGTAGATTTACCGACTCCGCCTTTACCCGACGAAATAGCAATAATCTTATCGGCATTCACCGTCGGCGGTTGCTCTACTGCTATGGGTTGTACTTCTTTGTTTTTTACATTTATAATAACCTCGCATTCTTCGCCGATATGTCTTTTGATAGCTGCCTCCGAGGCTTTTACTACCGATTTCATAAACGGTGAATTCTTTTTGGGGCTTATCAGCGAAAACGATACCTTGTTGCCGTCGATACGTATGTCGTCTTCGACCATACCGCTCTCTACGATATTCTGTGGTTCGCCGGGGTAACGTATCTCGGCGAGTGCCTCTAAAATTAATTTCGGATATATACTCATATTATTTTGTATGTTTGATTATTTTAATTATCTAACAGTAGTATTTTTATTACCAGCTACTTGTGGCACCACCACCTCCCGAGCGACCACCTCCGAACGAACCTCCGCCCGATGAGCCACCACCGAACGAACTACCGCCGAAACCTCCACTCGACGTATGTGTAAGACGCGGGATAGATACTCTCTTTTCTTCTTGATAACCACAATATTTACAGCGTGTTATATTAACACGAAGCCCATTACTGACATAAGTGGGATGGATGGCTATGTACGAGTTTGCCAAACAAAAACTGCGTGTACCACATTGGGGACAATCGCTATATTTCGGTTTTTCGTTATACTTGTTTATCTCCACACGACCGCAATTTTCACATAAAAACACGTCGTAATCTACGGATTTTATCTTCTCTTCGAACGATTGTTCAAGAGTAAGGTATTTATTATCATTCGTCTCAGACAACAATTTTGTGAGTGCTCCGCAGTTTTTGCAACGAACGCTTTGGCGTCGGAGTTTGTTGGCAAATACATTTTTCAATATATTAATAGGTATCATATCCATAAATAACAGAAATCCCAATAAGAAGAGACTTACAAGATTAACTCCCAATACGGCTAATGTAATGACTATTATTATAATACCTACAAATATCATTCCTATTATCAAACTACCGTATGCCTTCATAGCATTGTATCTTTCGGCATTGTATTGAAATTTCTTACTATGGGCAATATTATTGCTCTTGAACAACATAGCTATAATTACTATCAACAGTACTGCTACGGGTACTACAAATACAAAAGAGGGAAACTCCGACTCTGAATCATCTTCGAAAAACTCTTCGTTTTCAACAGTTTCTACTGCTTTTTTTACCCCTCTGAGCATACCCTCATCGTAATTACCTTCTTTGAAATAGGGTACCATCTCATTCATCTGTATCCTTTTGCAGATGGCATCGGGTAAAACTCCCTCCAGCCCATAGCCCGTCTCGAAACGAATTTTACGTTGGTCTAATACAAAAAGTATTAATAAACCATTGTCGCTCTGCTTTTTACCGATACCCCAACGTTCGAAGAGTTTTACGCCAAAATCGAAGATATCGTTATTGCCGATAGAATTGAGTACTACCACGGCAATCTCTGCTTTGTTTTTTGCTTCCAAGTTTTGCAGCATAGTATTGAGCTGATAGACAGTCTCTTCAGAAATAATTCCGTCGGGATTTGCCACAAACGCACTTGCATCGTTAGTTTTTGGATTGGGTACTTCGTCGACCGTATACTGCTTATTATGGGTTATATCCGCTGGTAAGTTTCTATCTCCTGTAGCATCTTGCGGATATACGCCGCCGATACTTACGAGAGTAAGTATTATCGCACAAAATAGTTTTTTAGTAATACAATCCATATTAATCTTCTGTAAATTTATGTATATCAATCAAAAATCCATCAAACTGCAAGCATTCAAGTATTTATTTACTATACTTTTTTGGCTTTCTATCCTTGCTTTGAAAACCGCCGCCTCGTCGGAGGCTTCGTGCATCGTATTGTGTTCCAACATCTTGTGAAGTTTATCTATCTGCGGCAGGAAAGCCAATGTCTCATCTGTAAAAAACGACTCGGCAAATCTCTGCCACACAATATTTTGCGTCATCTTCGACGGGTGTACCATATCGTCGGCATAGAAACGATAATCTCGCAACTCGTCGAGCAATATTTCGTAAGCAGGAAAATATGTCAATCGACCGAAAGCGTTTACAAGTTGCTCTACTGCAAGCAACAACGTAGCTTTGTTCAGAGAATTGTCGACGGCTCCGTCGCGTAGATAACGTACAGGGCTTACGGAAATTATCACTTTTATCTCTGGTGCTGTTCGGAATATCCTATCCAGAAGAGGTTTATACACATCGATTATATCGCTAACAGAGAGTCGTTTACGGACGAAATTATTTTCGGGCAGCTTATGGCAATTTGCCACTACTTTGCCCTGATGCATATATACCCACGACGACCCGAAAGTGATAATGAGAAAATCTGTCTTAGGCAAAATATTGTGAGCATCGGCAATCTGTCTGTTTGCCCTATCGAGCACTCTCTGCGGGTCGGCATCGGAAAAAGCACTGTGATACAAATCGCTGTGCCATAGCCCGTTGTGTTTGAACAAATCTTCGTGCGTCAAATATTTTTCGTCGAGAATACGTTCCAAGCCCTGAGCGATAGAGATAGGATTGAACAGTATGCCGAACGGATTATTGATGCCCTCGAAGCGGTATTTGCATAGATTTTCGCCCATATTTTCGGCAAAACACGACCCCAACAACATATATTTACTGCGATGGCTAAATATCTTGTTTACAGGCGTTTTTACCTCAGTAGTGAACTTCATAACTTATATACCGACAAATAAAAAGTTTATCTTATGCCGCCCGTTGCCCCGAAATCGAAATCGATGTGAGAGATTACCGAAAACACTGTTCCTCGGCTATAAGTAGTGAAAAATCCCGATACTCTGATGTCTGCATCGAGGCACTTGATGTTTGTCGTTACCTCCGATGGCGGCGACGAAAAAAAAGGATTTTGCATACCCGATGCAGATGCCGCTTGGGATATAAACCTCGAATATTCGTTGCTGAAATTGTCTATACGGAAATGCAGAGTATCTCCTTTACTAAATCCATCTTTTACAAAATAGGGGACAGTGTAGGCATATCCGGTAGTTTTTAGAAATCGTTCGGGCATAATCATCAGATAGTTGAATATACCGATAGTATCTCTGTTTTTCCAATTGTAAACACAAAAATTATTGTCGGAAGTATAGAAAACCTTACCGTATACGAGCATTATTGGGAGTTTTTGTATTACAAATCCCGATAGTTTCACCGAATCGATACGTGGCGTATTGGTCATTCGAGATTTTGCTCTATAATGCTCATCTACACCGTTTTGGTCGAAGTCGAGAAATACATCTAAAATATACTCTCTACCCACCAACATATTGAGAGAGTCGATGTAATAGCGTCCTGCTACGGTATCGGGATGTAGTTGGTGCACAGTATCGTTGGCGGTAATGGTTACTTTTGCATTATCGATAGCAATGGGAGGCAATTGCGAAAAAAATCCCATCGACTTGCTGATACTTATATAGTTGCGTATAGTATCTTGGCGAAAAGCCCCAAAAATAACCAAACGCGGACTCGCTTGGTCGGTCTCAATGTCTATGGGAGAGGTACAAGATATTGCACCCAATAAGACAATGATAATCATATATATATGCCTGATGTCTCTTTTCATACTATATATTACTAATTGTTTGTATAATGAACTATAAATCACTGAAATAGTCTCAGTGGCATACTGAAACGATAAGCAAAGGTATAAATAAATTCCGACTTATCGAAAACAAAGCACTTTCACTATGCTAAGTCGCTTCTATATACCGAGTTCGGAGCGGCGTTGTCTGCCGTAGCTACGGTATTCGTCGTGAGGTATGTGGCTGTCGTCTATCTCGGTGATAACGGCTGCGTGCGGCAATCGGAATTCGATATATTTTATCGTGATGCCTCGCTGCAACCACTGACTTTCGTAATAGGTTCTGATAGACGTAAGTATACCGTGCCGTTTGCTGTCGGTAGTGGAATAAATATCTGTAATAGCTTCGTTTACAGGGATTTTGTTTGCAGCCAAAAGTTCGCTCGTATATGTAAAAAGAAAGTTGCTATCGGTTTTCAGACGAACCAGTCCGTTGTCTGTAAGCACTTTACGGTAATTGTAGAGAAAAGTGGCAGAAGTAAGCCTCTTGCGTTGCTTTTTCATCTGCGGGTCGGGAAAAGTAAGCCAAATTTCCGAGATTTCGCCATTACCGAAGAAAGTACTAATATTATGAATATCAGTTCGTACGAAAGCAACATTTTTTAATTTTCCGTCGCGTGCTTCGGTTGCTCCTGCCCACATTCGAGCTCCTTTGATATCGATACCTATAAAGTTTTTGTCGGTATGGTTACGAGCAAGACCTACGGTGTACTCACCTCTACCGCAACCAAGTTCGAGTACTATCGGATTAGAGTTGCCGAAAAAACTCTTACCCCACAAACCTCGCAACTGAAAATCGTCGCCTGCAAGTATACGCTGCAACGGAAATTCAA
The DNA here is from genome assembly GCA_905372135.1 of Porphyromonadaceae bacterium. Lineage (GTDB taxonomy): Bacteria > Bacteroidota > Bacteroidia > Bacteroidales > Paludibacteraceae > F0058. The sequence goes on from CAJPNS010000005.1 coordinate 32,371, forward strand.
AAACATTTTCCATTGTAGCAAGTTCGGCAAACTTCTTTAACTTATTCTTAGACACGATGTTTAGAGTTTTTCCAAAACTTTTTTCAGCACATCGAAAGTACGCTTTGGAGCCGTCTCCCAGAAGTCGAAATATTGTGTCTGATTATCGGTCTCTTTGTCGGGAGTGTCGGAAACTACGCGTATAGAAGCAAACGGGATATTGCGTTGGTAGCAGATGTGAGCCATTGCGGCACTCTCCATATCGACTGCCAGAGCTTTCGGGAAATTGCGTTTAATCGTCTGTAAACCAATTGCCTCGGTAATGAACTGGTCGCCCGTACAGATAAGCCCTGTGTGGAGATTGTCGAGAGATAAGCCTTCTACGATATCCAGTATCTTTCGGCTGCCATCGAAATAGAGCGGCAAACCCTGCATCTGCCCCCAAGCACCTTCGCCACACCATACGTCGTGGTAGCAACACTGACGACCTACGACAACATCGCCCACATTCACCTCCGTATCGATGCCGCCTGCGACACCGGTATTGATCACCATATCGGGAGCGAATATATTGATGAGCTCCGATAGACGGACAGCGGCATTTACCTTGCCTATACCGCATTTCATGAGAGCCACCTCTTTGCCCGATATATCGCCCTTGAAGAATGTTATGTGTCTGTCTTCTACCTCCTTGAACGATGTAAAGATATTCTTTACCAAATCAAACTCCGTCTGCAATGCTACAACTATCGCTATTTTCATACTCTAAAAAATTTTATCTGTTTATCTTGCAAAGATAGTATTATTTGATGATTAATCAACGGGATTTTTTATGTCTGTTTGTTGTGGAAAATATTTCATAATAAAAAGTACAACATTCAAAACTTTTAACTACCTTTGCTCTCAGAAATAATAACTAAAAAACATAAAGAATAGGGGAAAAATAAAGTAAAAAAATAATAAAATAGCGTATTACAGCTATTCTTGAACTATCGCTTTCCACAATTTGAACCTTTTACAAAGGTATGCTTCGAGAATAAGTATGTGAAACGCCGTATTGTACGGTGTGGAGCTACTTGCCGGAAGCATAGGCGTGGAAACCTGATAGTTCAGACAGGTAAGTTCCACGCTATTTTTATATGCAAAATACTAAATCAAAGATAAAAGGAGAAGCCGATAGCCTATAAAAAGTGGAGGCATAATTTTAAAATCATTATCATATGGCAACAGAAAAAGTGTGCAAATGGTGTGGTCGTACCTATGACTACCCAAAATCAGGTGCGAGTAACAAGCTTTCTTATTGTTCGCAGAAATGTGAGCTAGAGGCAAAAGGAAAGAGGTAAGCTCTTTTAGCAATCAGCCCAAAATCAAATTTGATTTTGGGCTGATTTTTTGCCCAATAGAATCGATAAGTAACAAACCCTTATATATCAATCGCTAAGTGATAATGTGCGAGGCGATATTTTGTTAGAAATAAAAGTTATTGGTCTGTAAAATAGAAATTTTGGCTACCTTTGCACTATTATATCTTCAAAATAATGATTGTATTATGGCATTTTTAGGTTTTTTCTCAAAAAAAGATAAAGAAGTACTCGATAGCGGTCTAAATAGAACTAAGACATCGATTTTCGATAAAATATCGAGAACAATAAGCGGCAAATCGAAAGTTGACGATGAAATACTCGATGGTATCGAAGAAGCCCTTATATCGTCGGATGTGGGAGTAAATACCACTCTGAAAATAATCGAACGTCTCGAGAATAGGGTCGCTCGCGATAAATATGTATCTATCGACGAATTGTATTCCGTTCTGTATCAGGAGATAACAGAACTATTGGCAGGGTATGATGCCGAAGGTAAATTGTCGTTTGAAAACCTGCCGTCGAAGCCATATATAATACTTGTAGTCGGTGTAAATGGGGTAGGCAAGACCACGACGATAGGCAAACTTGCAAACAAATTCAAAAAAGCGGGAAAAAAGGTGTATCTCGGTGCTGCCGATACTTTTAGAGCCGCTGCAATAGAGCAACTTACCGTATGGGGAGAGCGTGTAGATGCTCCCGTAATAAAGCACAAAATGGGCGCCGACCCGGCGTCGGTGGCATTCGATACACTGTCGTCGGCGAAAGCAAATGATGCCGATGTGGTGATAATAGATACGGCGGGTAGGCTTCACAATAAAGTGAACTTAATGAACGAGTTGACTAAGATACGCAACGTAATAAATAAGATATATCCCGATGTACAGCCCGAAGTATTGCTTGTGCTCGACGGCTCTACCGGACAGAATGCCTACGAACAAGCACGACAGTTTTCGCAAGCGACCGACGTTACTGCCTTGGCTGTAACCAAGCTCGACGGTACGGCGAGGGGTGGAGTAGTGATAGGTATATCGGACCAGATGAAAATACCTGTGAAATATATAGGATTAGGTGAAGGTATAGAAGATATACAGGTGTTTGATAAAGAGGAGTTTATAAAATCTCTTTTCGATGGTGTAAAATAGATATGGTATCGGTATGATAGAGGTAAAAAACCTAAATAAGTCGTTCGACGGCAAGCAAGTGCTGAAAAATATCAGTGCCACTTTCTACAAAGGCAAAGTAAACCAGATAATAGGGCAGAGCGGAGGCGGCAAGACGGTATTGATGAAGAGTATTATCGGGCTGTTTCCCATAGATAGCGGAGAGGTACTCTATAACGGTCGTAATATAGCCGATATGAGCAAGCTAGAGATAAAAGAGCTTCGCAAAGAGATAGGTATGCTATTTCAGGGTTCGGCACTATTTGATTCTCAGAGGGTAATAGAAAATGTGATGTTTCCTCTCATAATGTTTTCCGACAAAGACTCTGCCGAAGCAAGAGACAGAGCCGAATTTTGTCTGACAAGGGTCGACATAAAACCGCAAGCTTTCGACCTATATCCGTCGGAAATAAGCGGTGGTATGCAGAAACGTGTAGCTATAGCAAGGGCTATAGCTTTGCAACCCAAATATCTCTTTTGCGACGAACCAAATTCGGGCTTAGACCCTGTAACATCGATATTGATAGATAGGCTTATCGAAGAGATTACCGAAGAGTTTGATATCACTACCATCATCAATACTCACGATATGAATTCGATAATGGAAATCGGTGCCAATATAATACTTATAAGAAAGGGCGAACTCGCTTGGCAGGGCTCGCGGCACGATATATTCTCTGCCGACAACGAAGCTCTAAACGACTTCGTATTTGCATCTGAACTATTTCGCTCTATACGCAACAAAAAGCAGGAACTCGTATGAAATCATACGAGCGACCTAAAGATATAGACCTTATTAAAGGTCATCGAAAGGTATCTCGAGTAGTACCACTTTCTGATTTAGGAGTTTAGATGTTCGGCTTTTCGATTTGTGGTATTCATGTTTTTGTTGTTTTGTTGTGATTTCGGAGCTATTGTTGTTTCTGGCAGTGCGTTCGCTTGGGCGATCGTAGTAGACGACACCGTATTTTCTGCACTCTTCGATGCGTTCTTCGAACGACAGATGTTCGAAAGCAGCTTCTATCGTATTCCAGAGATTTCTTATAAGATCATCGGTTTTTTGACGTTCTTTTATGAGTTTTTCTCGGGTGTAGTCTATGGTATTTTTACTTGTATTTTGAGAGAAGTTGAGGTCTTCGAGTCTATCGTAATATATAGATAGGTTCGATATGGTGGGATTTGTAATCGGTATTCCTCCTTCGAATATTCGTCTGCGTTCGCCTTCGACAAGGCGTTTTGCCCAGTCGAGTATCTGTACTTCGCACGATAAATCGGGAATTTCGTAGTCTGTAATGTTGTAATATCTACGGCTTTCTTCGCCTATCTCTCCTGTTTCGAGAGCTGTGTAATATGCTTTTACAAAATCTATGATATTCCGTGTGAGATTTACTATTATATCCCTGTATTTCAAATTATTATCTTGCCATCTGTCTACTGCCTGACGGTACAAATCCTGTTGGTGCCTGAAAACGATAAACTGAGACTCGGCTTTGTTTAGCAACTCGGCAGACAATACTGGATCTTTGAATTCCGATTGTTTTATGTCTGTTATCGCCTCCAGAGCAGCGAGGCGAGCAGCATCGGTATTTGGTAATCGTCTGTAAGGCATTGTATTTCTATTTTTCCCGTATTTTTAGTTTGTTTATCAATGTCTTCAGTGGCTCTTTCGACTCCGACGGTACCGATATTTTTTCAAGTAAATTGTTTGCTTGTATGTAGTATTCGTCGATGACCTTCTCGCATATCTGCGGGATATCGAGTTCGTTGTATATGAGGGTAACTGTTTTTATCTTTTGTTCGTCGGTGATGTCTTTGGTCGACATAGCCGATACAAGCCTCTTTTTTTGCGAGTCGTCGGCTTTGTGGAGTGCGGTGAGCAATAGGAATGTCTTTTTATACGATAAAATATCGTCGCCCACACGTTTACCGAGAGTCTCGGTAGTGCCGTATGTATCGAGATAATCGTCTTTGAGCTGAAACGCCATACCGAGGGCAATGCCGAGAGAGTATATCGTTTGTTGGTCGTCGTCTGAGGCGTCTGCCAAGATTGCCCCCATTTTCAGGGCACAAGCCAGAAGTACAGCGGTTTTGAGGCGTATCATCTCGAAATAGTCTTCGATGCAGATATCGTCTATGGTCTCGAAATCCATATCAAACTGTTGTCCTTCACAGACTTCGAGTGCCGTCTTGGTGAAGAGAGGCAGCAACTTTTCCCAATACTGCGAAGGGGTCTTGCCCAGAAACTCGTAAGCTTTTATAAGCATTGCATCGCCCGATAGGATAGCCGTATTGGCATTCCACCGAGTGTGTACCGTGGGGCGATTGCGGCGTGTAGGCGAATTGTCCATAAGGTCGTCGTGAAGTAGGGTAAAGTTGTGGAATATCTCTATAGCTCTTGCGGCATCTTTTATCGTATCGCCCCTACCGGAGAACATCTCGAAAGCTATGTCTGCAAGCATCGGACGCAGTCTTTTGCCGCCACTCTCCATAGTGTATGCTATTGGCAAGTAGAGGTTTATCGGTTTACTGTCCCAGTTTATTTCCCGTATGATTTTTTCTATATCTTGGCTCATATATCGTTGGTATAGTATATTTAAAAACCGTACAAAATTACAACATTAATTCGTAACAAACAACATACTTTTAGAAAGCATCCTCTATTATATCTCGCATAACGTCTTGTATATTGAGACCTGCTGCCTTTATCTGCTGAGGCAGAAAGCTTTGAGGGGTCATACCCGGTGTGGTATTGACTTCGAGCAGTACTATTCGCCCCGACTCCTCGATGATATAATCGACTCTTACGATACCTTTGGCACCGACGAGGTCGTATATCTTCTCTGTGGTGGCTTGTATTTGTCGCGTAAGGGTATCGGATATACGTGCGGGTGTGATTTCGTCGGATTGGTTTTTGTATTTGGCGTCGTAGTCGAAAAACTCGTTTTTGCTTACTACTTCCGTTACCGGTAATACTACGGTTTTGCTGCGGGTCTTGTACATACCGCAGGTAACTTCGGTACCCGCGACGAAGCTTTCTACGACTACTTCGTCGGATTCCTTGAATGCTTTTTCGATAGCGAGCGAGAGGCGGTCTGCCTCTTTTACTTTTGTAATGCCGAAACTGCTGCCTCCGGCCGAGGGTTTTACGAAGAGTGGCAGCCCGAGCTTTTCGATGATATCGGCGTTCGATATCGTTTGCCTATGGCGAAGTACTACCGATGGAGCTACGGCAATATCGAAGTTTCTGAGGAATTGATTGCATACGTACTTATCGAATGTCAGTGCCGACGCCAATACGTCGCAGCAAGAGAATGGCATACCTATAAGGTTGAAGTATCCCTGTAAGATACCGTTTTCGCCGGGTGTGCCGTGTATGGTGATATAAGCGAAGTCGAATGTAGTCTTTCGCCCTTTTTTGATGAACGAAAAATCGTTTTTATCTATCGGTGTAGTTACGGAGTCGAGTAGATATACCGTCCAATCGTTCCCTGTGATGCTTACTATATATTTCTCATATTCATCGGGTATAAAAGTCATTAACCCTGCGGCACTTCTGAGCGAAACCTCACTTTCCGACGAGTCGCCGCCGGCTACGATTGCTATTCTTTTCATAAGAAATTTACTGATATTTATTTACTGCACAAAGGTACAAAATAAAAATCGATTATCGGGATATTCGCAATACGATATTATTGCAATATTACTGATTTTGCCGTTGAAGATACATTTTTTGAGCGTTTACTGCGTTAATGTTTTTTTGTATCTTTGCCGAATCTTTTTACGAACAAAACAAATAAATAAAAGTCATGTACGAACGAAAAATCGGATTGTTTCTGATAATGGTACTTTCGATAGTATCATTGAATGTGTTTGCGCAACAAGAAGGTAATACTGTGTTGCAAAGGGAGTTACAAATAGAGATGGGCGAATCTAACAATTTGATACGTCCTATTTTAAGTAGTATCTTTTCGCCGTCGGAATATCGGCTCGAGGGCGCTTACTCGCCTACGGTGGCTCTATCGTATCATAACAGTATCGGTAGCAGGTGGATGTATGGTGTATCGCTCGCCTACAATCGTAGAGTAGAGCGTATGCTCCACGACGAAGGTGCATACCTTAAGCAATATAGTATACAAGATATTCGTTCGTACGCTATAGTACCTTCGGTGAAATATTTGTATAAAAATACCGAAATTTTGCAGATGTATTCGGGGCTTCAGGCGGGTATGTGCATTGCCGATATACCTTATACCGTATATGGAGTGGGCAAAGAACGTGAGTCGTCGAGTACCATTGGCTTCTTCGGACAACTTACACTATTCGGAATTACCTATGGAAGAGGATTTTATGTGGGTGCCGAAGCGGGTATCGGTTTCAAAGGAGTATTGAACTTCGTATCGGGATACAGGTTTTAATTCAATATAAATTTATAAAAAAATAGAGAGGAGCAATGCGTTTTTCTCTGTTTTTTTGTATTTTATATAAAAAAATCATATCTTTGCCGACGAAATAGGAATCTAATATTTGTATGGAAAGAGATTTGTTTTCTTATTCCGATATTTGTCGTTCTGCGACGCAATTTGTAGCGGGAGAGTGCCTCTCGACAAACCATAAATATTTTGTAGTTTATCGAGGGCGTTATGGTATTGCGGGTAGCCCTTGCCGTCTTTTGCAAGGCGGGAAGTTGGTGCGTATCCATTAATTTATGGCACCGATACGTATCGCTTCGGCACCCAATCATAAGCCATATATTTCAATCAATTAGAGCCTACGGGCTTCGATAAAATAACTTTTAAAAAAAAAGACATGGAATTAAATAATAATCAGGTAAAAGTTAGTGTATTGAGTTTTATACAAAAGACTACGGTTTATTTTGTAATTTTCTTATTGGGATTTACTCTATTTTCTTTGTATTCAGATAGTTTGTCGAATACGGTTCTTACAAGGTCTTATGTGTTTTCACTACTTGGCGAGAAGGCTATTGTAAGTCTGATAATAGCATCAGTACTCACTTATATTCATTTAAAACTAGGATTTTTTATAAATAGGTCGGATAGTACTGCTTCTTAGCGAATAGACTTCAAATAGTGATAGGTTACTTTGTTGTATTTGGGTAACTTATCATTTATGTAATAGATATTTGTATCATTATATTAGTGTTTTTTACTGATTATAAAA
>CAJPNS010000006.1 GCA_905372135.1 Porphyromonadaceae bacterium
AATTATATGATTGCCAAAATGTCAGACTGACGCATTATCAGGTACTTTTCGCCATCGAGCTCAAGCTCTGTTCCTGCGTATTTGCCGTACAGTACGGTGTCGTTCGGTTTTACAATCATTGTTTCGTCTTTCGTGCCGTTACCTACGGCTACTACTTTACCACGCTGTGGCTTTTCTTTTGCAGTGTCGGGGATAATAATACCGCTTGCGGTCTTCTCTTCTGCCTGTGCCGGCAAAACCAACACTCTGTCTGCTAATGGTTTGATGTTCATTTCTTTTCTGACTTTAATTTATTTATGTTTTAAAAATTTCTATCTCAGAGTGCAGCACCAAAAAATATCGATGACTGCGATAGAATATTTATCACATTTTGTGCCAAGAATACTCTTGTGTCATTTTGTCAGAGTGCAGACATCGCAGTAATATTATATGTTTATTAATCAACATTATAATATTATGCCGCAATCGAAATTTTACGTGTTTTCTAACAGAATCTTTTTTTTACGAAGTCGACAAAGTCTTTTGAAATAGGATTATCCAAATCGAGCCGTAAGACAGTGGAAATGTAATTGATAGCGTCGTCCATTGTCGCCATATCGTTGAGAGTTGTAAGGGCTGTCGAAAGTTTTTCGCCGTTGCCACCGAATAGTTCTCTCTGAAACCTAAACCGATCGCCTATGCCAAGCTCTTTTTTGAGGTCTATTGAGCTATTGTGCGAAGTAGTAGGGTAGTGTACCTCCGCTTTAGGTGCAATAGGCTGTGGATCTTTGTTTTGGGTGTCGATTGTGGGTGCAGTGGGTGCTGTTTTGTTTTCATCGGGTTCGTGTGAGTTGTCTTGTATTTCCATATTTCGGAGCTCTATCTGTGCAGTAGTAATGCTCGTATTTAGCTCTTTTACAGGTTCTTTTACAGGCTCTTCGATGATGGGTTCACTCTTTGTCTCAGGCAAATCGTCGTGCTGCCGTGGGCTGTTTACTTCTACGGTACGGACTTCTTCTTTTTCGGCAACCTCTACCGTCGGTTCAGTCGTTTTGGGAGCTTCTCTCTCGGCTCTGCTCTTGCTGCTGTTAATCAGCATGTTGGCGGTGTGTTCGGCTTGTTTGTCGATAGTCTCCGATATTGATTCGATTATTTTTTTTGCTTTTGTGAGTACTATGTCTTGCGAATACAATATATGTGCGTCGAGCAGACGGTCTTTGTCGATACGACAGCTATCGAGAGTGTCGATACAGCCGATTAGTTTTGCGAGTTCATCTAATTGTTTATTAAGATTATCCATTTTTTGAGTGTTTACTTTGTGATTGTTTATACGAAAATAGTTACTTTTGTAAGCCACAAAAAGAGACTTGGCAAATTTAATTGAAATTTTCGAAATAGCAGGTTGTCGTGTCCGATTTTTTTGAATCAAACATCGTCGGCAGAGTTATATGGAAACAAATATTTTACAGATAGCTATCGTTGGTATGAAAAGGATATTTTTCTTATTGATTGTCAGTATATCGATATCGGTTTATTCGCAGACAAATGTAGTGCATATCTCGCCGCAAGCGGTATTGCCTCAAAACAGTGTAACATATTTTCTCCCTAAAACAGAGCTCGTAGTGACCGTCAGAGTCAGAAAAAGCATTCAACGTGCAGGCCGATTTGCCAATTATGCCAAACGTCTACTCGAGTTTGATAATACGATAACCTCAGACAAAACATCGTTTGTAATAGATGCTATAGAGCTCACACTCAATCCAGTACCCGATTCGACCCGACAGTATGCCATAGAGATAAGCCCCAAATCGGTAGCATATAAGATAACGACAGATATACACGGAGTTATACTCGGAGTGAATATGCCATCGGCACTACAACAAGCGGTGAGAGATACCGAATACTTATCGGCAAAGAGTATGGATACCGCCATAATATTCGATTACTCCGTACTCAGCGAAGATGCTTTGGGAGCTACCACAGAGGAAAAAATGGCAGAGATGGCAGCAAAACAGATACTCGATATCAGAGAGAGCCGTATGGAACTATTGACTGGAGATACCGAACGCGGCTACGACGGAGCATCGCTACAAAAGATACTCGACCGACTCGAAACGACCGAACGTAAACTTACAGAGCTTTTTGTAGGTAAAACTCTAAATATCAGCGAAGACTGCGTCTTGAGAGTAGCCCCTACGGCGACTGTCGAAGACAAAGTTTTGTTTCGCTTCTCGTCTGCAGTAGGAGTATTGGATGCCGACGACTATGCGGGAAGCCCCATCTATATATCGGTAATACCGGTCGCTACCAAGCTTGTAGATACCGATACGGGCAAGACCAAAAGATTTGGGATATTTTACAACAATATAGCCAAAGCCGATGTAAAAATATCGGATATCGATAAGCAGTGGGTAGATAGAGTAGTGGTAATGCCGCAGTTTGGGCAGACGGCTTTCTTGCCCGCCAAGATATTCGATAAACCCGATACTGCTGTGGAGTTTACCGAGTATGGTACTATCAAAAGCGTAAGATGATAAATTATAACAACATACATATATCGAAAAAAAATAATGATGACACCTAAAGTAAGTATAATAATGGGCAGCACGTCGGACTTGCCCGTAATGGAGAAAGCGGCGAAGATACTCGATGAGTTCGAAGTGCCGTTCGAGATGAACGCTCTGTCGGCACACCGTACACCCGACCAAGTGGTAGAGTTTGCTGCCTCTGCCGACAAACGCGGCATTGAGGTGATAATAGCCGGTGCCGGTATGGCTGCACATCTGCCGGGGGTTATAGCGGCGTCTACGTCGTTGCCTGTAATAGGACTGCCCATAAGTGCCTCGTTGCAGGGAATGGACGCCCTGCTGGCGATAGTACAGATGCCTCCCGCAATCCCTGTGGCTACCGTCGGTATCGATGCAGGACAGAATGCGGGGCTATTGGCTGTGCAGATATTGGCAGTAGGCAATAGCGAGCTGCGGGCAAAGCTACAAAAGTATAAAAGCGACCTAAAAACCAAGATAGTAAAAGCCAACGAACAACTCCGAGAGGTGAAGTATAAGTTCAAAACAAATTGAAATACAAGCGTCTGTCTCTCTGATGGCTAATACCTCTCAACCGAGACAGGCGAAGTGTGCTTGATAACCACTAAAAAAACAAGAATATGACGAAAAAAGTATCCAATCTATATTTTATCTGTGGCGTTGTGTTCGCCACGTGCCTTATTGTATCCAATATAGTAGAGCAGAAGCTGACGACTATCTGGATAGTTCCTCTTACGGGCGGGCTCTTTATTTTCCCCGTCTCGTATATTATCAACGACTTGGTAGCCGAAGTGTGGGGTTACCGCAGTGCACGGCTGATGATATGGCTCGGTTTTGCGATGAATGCCTTTGCCATATTGGTTTTCCAGTTTGTCATAATGCTGCCGCCGACAGCCGAGTTTACACACCAAGAAGCTTTTGAGCTGGTACTTAGCAGCACGATGCGGATAAGTCTGGCGAGTTTCGTGGCTTTTTTGTGTGGCTCTCTGCTCAATGCTTACGTTATGAGCCGTATGAAAGTATTGCAGAAGGGCAAGATGTTTTCGCTTCGGGCGGTTGCCTCCACAGTGGTGGGCGAGACTGTAGACTCGCTCCTCTTTTTCAATATCGCTTTCTTGGGGCAAATATCGTACCGTCTGCTCATACAGCTTATGCTGACGCAAATATTCCTTAAAACTCTGTACGAAGTTGTGTTGCTGCCTGTAACAGTGCGTATCGTGCGTTATGTGAAGAGGTACGAGCAAACCGACGTCTATGACATAGACATATCGTACCGACCATTCTAAAAGGACGATATAATTCTTTTGGCGTGTAGTATAAAAATATATTTGTGGAATAAAAAAAAAGTACTACCTTTGCACTCTAAATTTAGGTGGGTATGCCTAAAGATACATTGTCTAATGGTGTAATGGTAGCACAACAGGTTTTGGTTCTGTTTGTCGAGGTTCGAATCCTCGTTAGACAACAAAGATTTATGGTTATATAATGACGGCGGAGAGATCTGCCGTTTTTTTGATTATGTATTGAGTATAGTATGGTATCTATAAAAACATAGATAACCATCTACTGAGATATAGTTAACTATCTATGAAGATATAGTTACCTATCTATGAAAACACAGATACCTATCTACTAAAATATAGTTGTCTATCTCTATAAAAGAGCTATAAATCGGTAGTCGTTCGATGGTAACGATGTAAGGAGGTCGAAATATCCGTATTGTTTTTGTGGTGTAGAAAAAAAGTATTACTTTTGCACATTGTAACGGAGAAACAAATATCGGGATGTAGCGCAGTCCGGTTAGCGCACCTGCTTTGGGAGCAGGGGGTCCCAAGTTCGAATCTTGGTATCCCGACACAAAAAAGAGGCTGTCTTCTGTCGAAGCAGCCTCTTTCCTTTCATTATATCTAAATCATCATCTATTCGAAATAAGCAACCATCATCCAGATGGCTTTCTCTTGTTCTTCGATATAATCGCCCATAAGTGTAACGGTAGCGTCGTCGCCGATTTCAGCTGCATCGGCCGAGATTTGTCGTTCGAGTTGTATGAGATATTTATACGTTTCCAAGATGTTTTTCAGTGCTTGGTCGCCATCGCTTACAAGAGGACTCTCTTTTATTTTCGATACTTTGAGGTAGTCCGAATAATTGTGTTTCGGAGCCTCTCCGAGCATAAGCAGGCGTTCGGCTATTTCGTCGACTTTCTCTGCAGCATCGTTGTACATATCTTCGAATTTCTTGTGCAATACGTAGAAGTTCTTACCTTTTATATTCCAATGGAATCCCCTGATATTGGTATAAAACACTTGTAGGTCTGCCAGAAGTTGGCTAAGTCCTGCGGTTACTTTTTGGACGTTTTTTAGTCCCGTAAATTCCAATACTTTCATTGTCATTTCTCCTTTATTAATTATTTATAAAATTATAATCGAGTGCAAAGATATAGTATTATATTCAAACAACCAAAAGATATTTGTTATATTTTGATAGAAATAATTTATCGGTGGCGAAAGGTGGGAAAATACGAACGACACTCACCTCAATATTATGCGGTAAGTGTCGTCTTGGTTTGTGGGCGTTGACGGATTCGAACCGCCGACCCTCTGCTTGTAAGGCAGATGCTCTGAACCAGCTGAGCTAAACGCCCTCATTGTCGATTGCGAGTGCAAAGGTAATACATTTTTTTTATCTACAAAAATTTTTTTCGCTTTTACCCGAAAAAAAATCGTGTATTAACGACTTACTTGCCGACAAAGAACAATGTTTTACCACTAAAAGACTTATTATAATGTTGTTGCCTCAGTCGTTTCGGTACTGACATATCAGACCAATTTGCCGAAGATATTTCTAAAACTTACCTCAGAGTCGATAATATTATAGAGTTCGGAAAGGGCAACTCGGCTCTGCTCCATCGAATCACGGTGGCGAATGGTAACGGTATCGTCTTCGAGCGTTTGGTGGTCGATGGTAACACAAAACGGTGTACCTACGGCATCTTGGCGACGATAGCGTTTGCCGATACTGTCTTTTTCGTCGTATACGGTCTTGAAGTCGAACTTCAACATATTCATCACCTCTGCAGCCTTCTCGGGCAGACCGTCTTTTTTGACAAGCGGCAATACAGCCACCTTGTTGGGAGCCAACACAGGCGGCAGATGCAGTACCACGCGAGAGTCGCCGCCTTCGAGCTGTTGCTCTTCGTACGAAGCAGCCATTATCGAGAGGAACATTCTATCGACACCGATAGAGGTCTCTATCACATACGGCACGTAGCTCTCGTTAAGTTCGGGGTCGAAGTATTTGATGTTTTTACCCGAATATTTCTCGTGCTGCGACAGGTCGAAGTCAGTGCGACTGTGTATCCCCTCCACCTCTTTGAATCCAAAGGGCATCTCGAACTCTATATCGGTAGCGGCATTGGCGTAGTGTGCCAGCTTTTCGTGGTCGTGGAAGCGATATTTGCCGTCGCCAAGTCCGAGCGACCGGTGCCAACGCATACGGAAATGTTTCCAGTAGTCGAACCACTTCATCTCCTCACCCGGGCGGACAAAAAACTGCATCTCCATCTGCTCGAACTCACGCATACGGAAGATAAACTGCCGTGCCACTATCTCGTTACGGAATGCCTTGCCTATCTGTGCTATACCGAACGGTATCTTCATTCTGCCCGTCTTCTGCACGTTGAGGAAATTGACAAAAATACCCTGTGCCGTCTCGGGACGGAGATAGACCTTGGTGGCTCCGTCGGCAACAGAACCTATCTCGGTCGAAAACATAAGGTTAAATTGACGCACATCAGTCCAATTCTTGGTACCCGATACGGGACAAACCACATCGTAATCGACAATGATTTGTTTGAGTTCATCGAGGTTATTGTCGTTCATAGCCGTGGCAAAACGCTCGTGCAGGGTATCGCGTTTTTGGGAATACTCCACTACACGCGGATTGGTGCGGCAATAAAGGTCTCTGTCGAACGACTCACCGAAACGTTTGGCAGCTTTATCTACCTCTTTTGCTATCTTCTCGTCGAATTTAGCCAAAACATCCTCTATCAGCACATCGGCTCTGTAACGCTTTTTGCTGTCGCGGTTGTCGATAAGCGGGTCGTTGAATGCGTCGACGTGCCCCGAAGCCTTCCACGTGGTAGGGTGCATAAATATGGCAGCGTCTATGCCTACCACATTGTCGTTGAGGCGGGTCATAGCCTCCCACCAATAGGCTTTTATATTGTTTTTCAGCTCTACGCCGTTCTGTCCGTAGTCGTAGACGGCAGCCAGCCCGTCGTATATCTCGCTCGAAGCGAAGACAAAACCGTATTCTTTGCAGTGAGCAATAAGTTTCTTGAAGATTTCTTCCTGTGAAGCCATATATGTATAATTATTTTAGTTGTGTATATATAACATAATCACTATTTATGTGTTTTCAGTACAATAGCATTGCCTATCGACGCACTCGGATATGGTATCTGCATTATCTTACAGAGGGTAGGAGCTATATCGGTAACGAAGTGTCGGCTGCCGACTCTCGACTTTTCGAGATTGATGCCGTAAAACAATAGAGGCGAGTACTGTAGAGCCGACGAAGAGATTCTGCTCTCGTTGCCATCTGTATCGATATCGACCCAACCCGAAGAGAGCGAAATCAGAATATCGCCGCATCGACCGAGACAAAGATAGTTTTTTAGCCTTACGGCTACATCGGCATTGTCGCCGTTTGCTCTTTGGAGCTGCTCGGCAGAGTATATAGCCGATATACCTCGTATTTGCGACAAGAAAATGAATATATCTCGGAACAGTCGCTCTCGGTCGACGTTTCGATTGTCGATTTCGGTATTGTTGAGAAATATATTTCCGTCGGCATAGTTCATAACCCATCGCACTTGTCCGTATTTTGCCATAAGGAAGCTATTGAGAAGAGCCATCATACGTTTGCCGTTGAATTTGCCTGTCGGTAGCCTACTGGTGCTGAGTGTTTTCTCCGAAATTGCCTCCGACTGTGTGCCGGTGACTACTATAAGCGTGTGTTCGGTCTTAACCTTTTCATTTATTACTCGTAGCAGCTCAGACAAATCTCTGTCGAGTCGCAGATAGATATCTTCTTTTTCGGCACAAGTAAGTTCGGATGTCTTATCGAACGCAGTATATGCGTTATATCCAAGGCATAGCATATCGGTATAGTTGTCTGTGCCGAGCGCTTCGATATCGATAGCCTTTTTTGCCAGCTCGTTTACTAATGTATTGGCATAGGGAGTGTATACGAACGAACCCATCAGCTCGGTAGGCTTTCGCCCCGTCGGTGGGCTGTAGAAACAACCGTCGGCAACGCTGAAAGGCGGGAACAGATACGTATGCAGCGAATAGGTTGGTCGCCACGCTTTTTTTATGAGGTCTGCCAAAAGATTGGCGGAGTTGAGCGACGAAGCCCAGACCGGTATCTTGCTGTAATAATCGGTAGAGGCTATGCTCACTTCGCTGTCTATCCAGACCACTCCGTCGGCATTGTGTCCGCCCATTACTATTGCTTTGTCGGCATCGATGGCGATAGAGACAACCTTCGATTTGGGGCTTGTTATCTTGAGCATATCGGCAATGTTCGTTACGGTAAGGTTGCTTGCCGAGCGTCCCAACGAAGAGTAGATACCGTGATATGCAGGGTCGTCGGTAACGGATACGAAGTCGTTGTCGAGAGTAGATAGTATTCGGTCGCCGACGATACCGTGCCGCGATGGAGTAGTGGCGGTATGAATTGACGCTACGTCGGTAAGGGGATTCTTCGATATATAGTTGAACTCTACGTTTTCGACGCTTATACCACCGTCGACGATACGTCTGAGGCCACCTTCCGAAAGTCTGTTGTAGAGTAGGGTGAGGTGTTCGTTTTTCAGACCGTCGATATTTATTGCTACCACGAGCTTAGGTTTGTTGTAGTCGGTCGTTTGTGCAAAGAGAATATTATTACACAAAAAAAACAATAGCCACAGCAGACGGTAACGCATTATTGGTATTTCTTATAGAAATTTTGTTGGAAAAACATCAGCGAACGTACCAGCATCATAGCCATAAGAGCAAGGAACGAGGCGTGCATTACTTGTATGCGAAGCACGAATATTATTATAGCAATAATAGTAGTAAGTGCATTGAATATTGCGAAATAAGATAGATATCTTCTCCATTTCTTGTTCAGAATCAACAGCGAGAATACGAGCATCAGCGGATTTGCCCAGAGTAGATTGTAGTTTGGCGATACCAAAGGGTGTACCGAGAAAAACATAAGATAAAACACTACCGTACCGATAAGTCCGAAGACGAAAAACAAGACAAAGTCTATGATAGCGAAATATTTATCTATACGCCAGCACCAAAACGACAGGAATATCACTACCACCATCAGCAGCGAGCATACAAACGTGGGGCGGAGGAGCGAATGCTCCGAAGGTTTCGCAGTCGGGAAGCTGCCTATCGTGCTTGTGGAGGCAACCAACGGTACCGATAAAGTGTCGGAGACAAGCTGTGTATTAGCAAAGAATTCCATCATATATTTGGGGAAAGCTACCAGAGCGTCGGGCGATATTTGCCTGTCGGCAGGCTTGCCTATTACGATGTCTATGGCGAATCGCTGCCAATTGTCGCGTCCGAGGAACTGCTCGAATACAGTGCGGTAAGTGGTGGGACGAAACGGATAGTCGATTATCATAGTCGTGCCGTAGCGGTCGAGTACCTTTTTTATAATAAAATACACGCGAGTAGCGCAGTTGTCGTAGACAAAGTTGTAGCGGTAGGTTCTGTTTTCGGGCAAGGCATTCTCTTCCAAAGCCTCGTAGAGCATACGGCGTTCGTCGGCGGTAAGGTTGAGTATCTGCTCGTATATCGTCGAATGGCGAGCCATATAGCTGTCGACGAAATCTTCCGTATCGTATACGGCGAGTATATAGTCGGTGGCACCTTTAATGAATTTGGCGGTGAAAAATGGTGTTTCGAAGTCGAATATACCGTAGTTGTAAGCTTTGTCGATACCGTTTGCAGGGTCGTAAACCCTGATGGCGCTATGCCAGAAACGCTCGTAAATAGCGGTAGAAGGTTCGCAGGTAAGGAGTGAAATATGCGCCTCGTCGGAGAGCACCGTACGTGCGGAGGCAGAGGTCGATACCAATAGCGACACTACTAACAACAGTTGCGACAGTAACCTTTTCATCTCCAATTGCCTACCATTTATTTATGAAAAAATAGCGTCATTCCGTCTGTGGCGGGCGTACCGTAAGGCAGATTGTTGATGCTGTACAACGCTTTGAGTGTAATACCGTACCTTTGGGCTACCGAATGCATAGAGTCGCCGATACGTACGTTGTAGCTACGGATGGAAGAGTCGCCGCTGCTGCGTTTCTTGCATAAATATATATATGTGCCGGCACGTAGGGTGAAGTCTTCGTACATATCGTTGCAGTATAGCATAAACTTTATGTTTGTCTTATCGAGTGAGGCGGCTATTTGTGCCATTGTGGCATCTTTTTTGAGTATGTAGCACGTCCTGCCGTTGTTTCGCGTCTTACTCAGTAGGTCTGAATAGTCGACTACTCCGCTCGAATGTCTTTTGCCGATAGGGTCTTTAGTCTTTGTTTCAGCTTCGACTGTCGCCTTAGAGCGTCGGTCGGTATTGTCGGCAGTGCTGCTGAAATTTTCGTATACGAGCTCTTCCAACCCATAGTCTTCGATGATTTTGATGAGCTTATCGGCGTAGTTTACGTCGGTGGCATATCCGAGTCTACGCAGCTCTCTTGCCCATGTCTTGTAATCTTTGAGCGGAATATCGTAGAGCGAAGCGTAGCGGTCGCGTTTTAGGAATAGCGAATGGTCTTCGTACGACTCTATCGGTTTGTTGTACCAGCGGAAACAGTCTTGGGCGTTGTCGTCGTCTTTGTTGATTGTCTTGCCCGACCAGTTGCTGCCACACTTGATACCGAAGTGGTTGTTGCCCTTGACGGCGAGCATGCTTCTACCTGCGTTAGACTCGATGAGAGCCTGAGCCATTGTTATCGATGCCGGAATACCGTGTCGATATTGCTCTTTTATTGCCAACGACTTGTATCGCTCGATGTATGCTACATAGTCTTTGCTTCTGTTCTGAGCCGAAAGATTGATGAACACAAGCAGCAAAGCTACGATAAATATGTTTTTTCTCATATCGTAATTTATGATTTTGATTATGTGATTAATAAGTTTTGCTTTCGAATATGCAAATGTACTATTTTTTTTCGTGAAATAGGCTATTTCCACGTTTTTATTCGGCTATGTGTATGATCAGAAAAAATTTTATACTTCTGACCGAAGCGATATTTATGTATAAAAACATCTTTACTGCTTGGCAACGAAAAAGTGCCCTACGATGAGGGCACCTAAATTTTATAAGTTACAAAAATGTATTTATCGTCTGTTTTTCTTTCCACCTACGGCACTCATAGCGCAGCGGAAACCGATATCGCTTGCTTTGTCTTTCTGGTCTAACCAGCGGCGTCGCGACGGATTGAGCCAGAGACCTCTGTCTTTCCAGCTACCGCCTTTGTATACGCGAGCGGTATTCGATATCATCGTAGCCTGTTCGATAGGAGTAGCATTGGCATAAATCAATACCGAGTCGCCTATGGTAGAGGGCATATCTCCGTCTTTGAAGTCTCTTACGTCGCGTCCTTTCTGGTAGAACTGTTTGTTATCAACCAAATATCTACGCATGCTGTCGCGAACTTCTTGTTCCATAGGAGGCATTCTGTCGAGTATCGACTCTGCATAAGCCGAATCCGATACCCAATTGTTTCCTCTGAACGGACTGAGTTCGTCTACTAATTCGTCGGTAGTAGCACGATATACGTCGAGTACCCATTCGTTTACATTGCCTGCCATATTATACAATCCGTATGCGTTTGGCAGATAGAAGTCTACAGGTACGGTCATAGAGTTGTTGCCTGTGAAACCTACTTGGTCACCGCGTCCTCTTACGAAGTTGGCTAAGAATTTTCCTTTGTTTTTACCCTTATCCATATAGCGAAGCTGATAACCGGCCCAAGGGAATGTCATACCTTCGTCGTAGTTTTCTTTTTGAGGTATGGCACCGTATGCGGCATATTCCCATTCAGCCTCGGTCGGCAAGCGAAACTCTGCATCGTAGATTACACCGTCGAGGTCTATATTTTCTTCTCTGCCGTTTTCTCTCATATATTCGTTTTTCTTGGCGGTAGTGAAGATAAATTTACCGTATTCGTTCGATTCGGCGTTTTGGATATTTGCATTTACTGTTTCCAAATCGATGAAATCGATGTAACGTCTATCGATGAGAATTCTTTCGTTTGCCCTGTCGGTACGCCAAGTGCAATAGTCCATTGCCTGCTCCCAACTTACTCCCACCACAGGATAGTATCCGTAAGCTACGTGTGAATAGTAGTTTTTCACTTGCGGGTCGTTGTATGCAAGCTCCGAGCGCCAAACGGTCTCGTCGGGTAGAGCAGCGAGGTATTTTTGTGGGTCGTGCGCATATACGCCCTGCATCCAAGCTACATATTCTCGCCAGTTGATATTGGTTACCTCAAATTCATCGAGGAAAAATCCTGCTACTTCAACTCTGCGTTTACCTGCATTCTGCTGCGAAGATACGTTATCTTCGTTTTGTCCTTTTACATACGAACCTGTCTCTATGTAGATACAGCCCGGAGGAATCATTCCGTCGTAAGTACTTTTTACGTTGAAAAAACCTTTCTTCGGCTTGTTGTAAGCCCAACCCGTACGTTCAGAGCCGGCAGAACCTAAATTGGATTTTTTACTGCATCCCGCAACAATAAGAGCCAGCAATACCAATCCTAAAATACCTTTTGAAACTTTCATAGACAATCAAAATATTTATTACATTATTTATTTGCGTTTTCAGAATATTGTTCTAACGTGCAAAATTATAAAATTATTTTATTTACAAAAACCTTTTTCACTACTTTTTTTGTGCCATCGATACTTTTCTCAATCGAAATTGATAGTCTTTTTCGATATAATACAGATAGTTAATTGGTTATGGAATGTGGCAAATCACTCGTTTTTTTCTACCAAATAAATCTGAATCGTATTGAATATAGTCTGCCAAATAATATAGGCTCCCGCACTTACGGCTACCAAAGGATTGAAATAGCTATTTGCGAGCCAGATGGCAAATATAGTGTTTTTTTGCCCGAGTGCTTGTCCGGCAGCTATGGTCTGACCATACGGTTTGCCTATGAGTTTGCCCGTAAAAAACTGTAACAGACACACAACCAACGCTCCCAGCATAAGTGCTATCACCGACAAACCGATAACCTGGTCTTCGATAAAATGTTTCGTGAGCTTGGCTATAACTATTATCAACGAAAACGACCAAATATAGAAAGCCAATCCGCTGTTTTTTACTACTATATCATTGATTTTCGGGAAACGCCTGACAATGAAAGCCAATAGGAACGGACATATAAGCAGTGGAAATATCATACTGAATATCTTCAGAAACAGCGAGAAAAATCCTATATGGGCGTCATTATGATGCATAATAGGATATATAAGCGGTATGAATACAGCCATCACCAGATTTACATACAGCGTATAAGATGCTACAAACTCGATATTGCCTTTCAGTTTTTGGGTGATGACAGCCGCTGCCGTCGCCGTGGGACAAAAGACACAAATCATTATACCCTGAGCCAAGAGTATATCGAACGAACGCAGAATGAAAAATATCAAAACACTAAAAATCAACTGTATAAGTATGAGCCAAAGATGCAGTATCGATGGACGAAGATGAGCGTAACTGATTTTGGAGAAAGTGAAAAACAACATAGAAAAAATAAGGTAAGGAGTGAGAAAGTGCAAGTATCCAAACCATTTGTACCCCGCCATACCCAACAATATGGATATAGGCATCGTATATCTTCTGAGTATCTTCAACATTGGCTTTTCGTTCAATGAGCCTGCAAAGTTAATCTAAATTATTTTATCGGTGTACACCACTTATAAGGTCTCCGACTTTGTATTATAATCGTTACCTTTGCGGAAATTTTTTTGATTCGTCGATGAAGTCGTATAAAACTCTAATATTCATAATAGTTGTAATCGTATTGCTCGCTGCCGTTTGTCTGCTTTTTCCCTCCGACGGCGTGCCGTTTCTCGGCAGACGGCTGTTTTTCCCCACGCTAAAAGAGGTACTATCGCCCGAAAAGTCGGTATCCGTCGACGAAAAGATGCGTGCTTTGGAAGAGAGCATCAAGATGCAGGCTATCACCGACTCCATCAACACCGCACGCGAGACGGCAAGGCAAGACTCGATACGCTTCTACAAAAAATTCTTCACCACACACTCGGCTCGTTTCTATCTGCCTGCAGACGATTATTCGTTTTTCGACACGCTTTTCGAGGCAATGGAGCAGTGCAAGACAGACAGTTCTATCGTCCACATACTACACTACGGCGACTCGCAGATAGAAGAAGACCGCATATCGTCATACATACGTCAGAGGCTGCAAGAACAGTTCGGCGGTATGGGAGCGGGACTGTTGCCCGTTATGCAGCCGATACCTTCGGCGTCGGTAGGTCAGAGTGCTTCGGGGGCAATGGAGCGTTATATCATTGCAGGAATGCACCAAAACCGTGCTCCCTCGAACCGATACGGTATTCTCGGGCAGTTTGCCATAATGTCGGGAAACGGCTCTATATCTATCCGTTCGCAGAATTACAGCCGCACACAAGACAACGTAAAAAAGTGGAACGTGGTTCGCCTCTTCGTCGGCACCAACACAACACCGCTGTCGGCAACGCTCATATCGGGCAAATACTCCAAGACGAAAAGTATCGATGCTCCTAAATCGTCTCCGACGGCACTGACGTGGTATCTACCCAGCCCGACAAAACAGATAACCATCAACCTGACAGGTAATGCCGAGCTATCGGCAGTGTCTCTCGACGGGTACTACGGCGTCAATGTAGATAATATCCCTATACGCGGTTCGTCGGGGACGTTTTTCTCACAGATAGACGGCAACAGTATCTCTCTCTCTGCCAAGACACTGAACGTAAGGCTCGTTATGCTCGAGTTCGGAGGTAATATGATGCCCTCCATCACACAAAACAATATCCAAAACTATATGGATATACTCGCCCGCCAGATAAACTACTTCCACAAGATATGCCCACAAGCTAAGGTAATACTGATAGGTCCTGCCGATATGAGTACCAAAATTCGCGGTAGCTTGCAGACATATCCTTTGCTCCCCACTCTTGTGGAGGAGATGAAGAACACGGCTCTTGCCTCCGGAGCAGGCTTTTGGGATATGTACGAGGTGATGGGAGGCGAAAACTCTATGATACAGTGGGTAAAAAACAATCCCGCACTCGCCGCTCCCGACTATATACACTTCACTCCACGCGGAGCCGACCGTATAGCGGAGATGTTCTACGAAAGCCTCAATAATTACTACGAATACTACAAAATGCGAAAAAAATGACCTCCACAATCAAAACGATTTACTTTGCTCTCATATATATATTTCTGCCGACAATACTCGCCGCCCAGTCTTGGTTGCCCGTACCGATAGAGATACCCGAATACAACTTTTTGGAAGACAGCAAGAACACCCTTGTCGTGCCTCACAAGGGCGACTCCACTTTACTTAACAACTTCTTTGCTCGCTACGACACACTGCTGCGAGAGCACAAAGGTAAACTGAGCATAGTACATATAGGCGGTTCGCACGTACAGGCAGGCGTACTGACCGACCAAATAAGGCTTAACCTGAACAATAACGATTTTTCGGCGGCACGCGGATACGTTTTTCCATATAAAGTAGCCCGTACCAACAATCCGCACTCTTACTCGGTATCGTACAACGGCAGGTGGCGTACGGAACGTTGTGTAAAACGCACACACGACGTAGAACTCGGAGTAGGCGGCATCGCCGTATATACCGACGATGTAGACGCCGATATAAAAATAAGCCTGCCACAGACAAAGAGCATTGTCAATAGTTACTATCAGCGAATAAAACTGCTCGGATACGTCAAAGACGGTGCCGACTGGGCAGTGATGCCGGTAATAAAGATAAACAACGGACTAAATCAAATATTTTACCCAAACTACGACTATGTAGACAACAGCCATTACACATTCGATTTGCGTGGCAATTACACCGAGTTCAACGTATATTTCCAGCAACTCGATACGGTAATACATACGTTCGTGGTTACAGGTTTTGTGCTCGAAAACGACGAACCGGGTATTGTCTACCACGCAATCGGCACTAACGGAGCTGCCGTACCGTCGTATCTCGGCTGCGAACGCTTCGACAGCGAAATATCGGTGCTTGCTCCAGATATGGTAGTATTCGGTATCGGTATCAACGATGCCGTGCCGACAGACTTCGATGTAGAGGCATTCAAAAACAATTATAATACACTGATGGCAAAGATACGTAAGTCTTCGCCCAACTGCGTCTTCGTATTCATCACCAACAACGACTCGTACAGGAAGGTACGCCGTCGTCGGTATGCCCCGAACCCCAATGCCGTCAAGGTACAGAAGGCTATGTACGAACTTGCGATACAAAACCGAGGGGCGGTATTCGACCAATTCGAACTTATGGGCGGTCTGCGGTCGATGCGTAAGTGGCAGGCGGCAAAGATGGCAAAAAGAGATTTGATACACTTTACTCCGAAGGGCTACCAACTGCTTGGCGACCTGTTTTACAACGCCTTCATAAATTATTATCTGGGATTGAGGTAATTTTTTTGTAACTTTGTAGGCAATTTGGTCAGAAAACACATCAATTGAGAACAACAAAAAAAGTAATTAATATGAAATTCTTAAAAACATTATCGATTATGGCATTAGCCTTAGGATTGGTTGCCTGCGGCAACAAAAAGACAGATGCCGACGGGAAAGGCGCTCCGATGATAGAGAAGTCGGACATCAAAGTAGATGGCGGTCTGATGACACCCGAAGTACTATGGGCTTTTGGGCGTCTGAGCGATGCAAAAGTATCGGCAGATGGCAAAAAAATCGTTTACGGCGTATCGTATTACAGCGTAGAGCAAAACAAGAGCAATCGCGAACTGTTCGTCGTCAACACCGACGGCTCCGACAACAAGCAGATAACTCGCTCCGCCAAGTCGGAGAACGCCGCCAAGTGGGTCAAAAACGATTCTCGGATAGCATTCCTATCCTCAGAGAGCGGCTCGTCGCAGATTTGGGAGATGAACCCCGACGGTAGCGACCGCACACAAATAACCGACCGCGAGGGTGGTATCAACGACTTCATCTATTCGCCCGACAACAAAAAGATACTGTTCGTTGCCGACGTAAAATACGGCGAACGCACATCGGACATATATCCCGACCTGCCTCAGGCAACAGGTATCATAGTAGACGACCTTATGTATAAACATTGGGACGAGTGGGTACAGAGCGTACCGCATCCTTTTGTGGCAGACTTCGACGGCAAAACCATTAGCAACGAAAAGGATTTGCTGCAAGGCGAACCGTACGAAAGTCCGATGAAGCCATTCGGCGGAGCCGAACAACTTGCTTGGAGCCCCGACAGTAAATACATAGCCTACACCTGCCGCAAAAAGACGGGAATCGAATATGCCGTCTCGACCAATTCGGACATATTCCTCTACGACGTAGCACAGGGAAAAACGGTACAAAACATATCGGAAGGTATGCCCGGTTACGACATCAATCCGCAGTTCTCGCACGACGGCAAATCGTTGGCATTCTTATCTATGCAGAACGACGGCTGCGAATCGGACAAGAACCGTCTGGTAATAATAGACCTCACTAACAACCAACGTGCCGACTACACCGACGGCTGGGACCAAAGTGTAGAGTCGTTCGTGTGGGACAGAGACGATAAAAACATCTTCCTAATCAGTGTATGGCACGGCGAAACCCAGATATACCGAGCCGACCTGAAAGAGAAAAAAATATCGCGTATAACCGACGGACAGCACGACTACGAAGCCGTAGCTCTCGCAGGCGACCGCCTGATAGGTACTCGGCACTCGATGCAGATGCCAAACGAGATATATTCGATAGACCCCGGTAGCGGCAAGCAAACTCAGATAACGTTCGAAAACAAACATATCCTCGACCAGCTGAAGATAGCCGACGTCAAACCACGTTGGATAAAGACCACCGACAAACAGGATATGCTGGCTTGGGTGATATATCCGCCCGACTTCGACCCGACGAAGAAATATCCCACTCTACTCTACTGCCAAGGCGGACCGCAGTCGCCCGTAAGTCAGTTTTGGAGCTACCGTTGGAACTTCCAGATAATGGCAGCCAATGGGTATATCGTGGTTGCTCCCAACCGTCGCGGACTCTATGGCTTCGGGCAGAAGTGGCTCGAACAGATAAGCGGCGACTACGGCGGACAGAATATGAAAGACTACCTGTCGGCTATCGACGACGTATGCAAAGAGAGCTATGTCGACAAAGACCGTCTGGGCTGTGTAGGAGCGTCGTACGGCGGATTCTCGGTATATTGGCTTGCAGGTCATCATCAGAAACGATTCAAGGCATTCATAGCTCACGACGGTATGTTCAACTTCGAACAACAATACCTCGAAACCGAAGAGATGTGGTTCGTAAACTGGGATCTCGGAGGTGCCTATTGGGAAAAAAACAACGCCATAGCCCAACGCAGCTACCAAAACTCGCCACATAAGTTCGTAGACAAATGGGATACGCCGATACTTGTAATTCACGGCGAAAAAGATTACCGCATACTTGCCTCGCAGGGTATGGCTGCCTTCAATGCCGCCAAACTACGCGGAGTACCCGCCGAACTGCTCATATTCCCCGACGAAAACCATTGGGTACTCAAACCTCAGAACGGCATACTGTGGCAACGCACATTCTTCAAATGGCTCGACAAATGGCTGAAAGCCCCGAATGCACAGTAACAACCCATAAACAATAGAAAAAGCGTAGCTGTTTCGTATAAAAACGGTTACGCTTTTTTGTTTGAGGTTGCTGCTATTACTGTAAGATTAGCTTTTATTTATTGCTTGAATAGCATTTTCATCAGAAGGCTTAAATTCAAGCACAAGAGATGCTGTCGGCGGGATTTCCGTATCCAAATCTATTTCTTCTTTTGCTATGTTAGAGACTCTATCGAAGAGTTCAAGGAGTTTATAAGACCTCATAAATAATTCGTTAGTATCAGAATCTTTTTCACTTGCCTTGATAGTCTTATCAAGAATCTCTTTTCTAAACTCTTCATTGGATATGTATTTAAACTCGACATTATTTTTAAGTTTTACTTTGTTTTGTAATTCCACATTATTATCGAAAAAGGTGTTTAAGTCATTAAATGACTGAATGATAATACTCTCTGTTGCTTCTCTTACTTTTGGGGAGGCAAAAATAATCTCGTAGTCTCTATCCGGAAAGTAACTTAGTAATATCAGATAAGAACGCAATAGCTTTTTTATCATCTTATTTTTTGTTACATTATTATCTTTATCATAACTAAGTCCCTTTTCGTGATATGCTATATCAATAGCATATATCTTTCCTTCTTTGTCCATTCCAAGAGCATCTATTTCTGCCTGCTTGATTGTCTGGTTAAAGCTACTTTTAAAAACACCGTTAAAACGTGTCTTTATTTCGTTAAAAATTTTCTCTTCTAATGTTATGTTTTTGTTATTATTACCTTTGTCTGACTCCCTCCACCTACTCGAAATCTTCCAGTTGTTCTGATAGATTACACATTTCTTTACATGCTTTAGATAGCTCAAAGCCAAAGATTCTCCTATTTCAATTTTCATGATAAAAATAGTTTGTTAAGTTGTTGATATTAATTTTATTTTTACGCCTGCAAAGTTAGGTGTCGTTTCTGTAAACGACAATTGTGGTTATCCGATTAGCTTTTATCAGTTCTCGCTTGAATAGCTCGTTCATCAGAAGTTTTTATTTCGAGATTTAGTAAGCCTTAATTCTGTACATAAAACCAATCTCAATGCGATTTGTATTGTATCCTTTCAAGCCGGAAGCTTCGCTGTAGTCGTATTTGCGACCAATATATGCCAAGAAGATACGGAAATCCTGACTTTTCACAGGATAGTACTCGATGCTGCCCATATAGGCGTAGCTCTTGCGATAGTCCTTCATCTGCTCTATCTTTGTTACACTTGCTGTTTCGTACATACCTTTCAGCATTAAGTTCCACTGAGGAGCAAACTGCCAGTTCATCTTTGTGATGAATGAGTTGTAGAAAACATCGCTGAAGTATGACTCTCCTATGTGTCCGGGCACTGCCGTAGCTTCGCTCGATGCAATCTTCAGACGGTCTAAACCGTCTAATGCACCCATATAATCGAAGTACAATTGTATTTTCGGCAGGTTCAACTGCTGACCTAAAACCAACATACGAGAGTACTTGTGCTGAGCCTGAGTCTGTATTCCCCACGACCAGCGTGTGAGCAACTTATTGTCAAAGAAGCTACCATTCCAGTTTGCAATATAGGTTAGCGGATTTTTTGAAGCCTCCAATTGTAGGATTCCGTCCTTCTCCAACGATACGGGATTGCTTCCATACTCCGTTGAAAATTTATTATTATTGGCATTACTAACTTCAAGGGCAAGTTCTTGTGTAGGTATCGGCTTGCAGCTGAATACTACACCTGCCATAAAGTTGTCCATATTATCCACCATATCAGAGTATTGGTAGATGTACATTGGGTTTTCGTCGAACTCGAAACCGCCCCAAATCTGGCACATCTTACCTGCTTCAATCTTCAGTTTGTCGTTGAACTTGTATCCAACCATCATAATGTCGGTAGCCTTGGCGAAGTTGTCTTCGTTCTGTGCTCCGTTTGCCTTGTTCAAACGGTGGCGTAGACGATAGTAAATTTTGTCGGTAAGGTTACCTTTAATCTCGATACGCAACTGCTTGTTGGCAAACCTTGTGCCCCAATCTTTGTTTGCATCTTGTGAAATCTGACCCGAAGCAGCGTAGTTAAAATAGACGTTGAACATATCGTTATGTTTCTTCAGCTTCGTAATCTCTTCATAAAGCGACTTGAAATCGTCGTCTCCGGCACCATAGCTATGATTATCTTGTGCCATACCGCTTGTTGCAATAGCCAACAATGCGCCTAAAAGAATAGTCTTTCTCATAATTATAGTTATTTTATGGGTAAAAAAATTTTTTTCTATCGATATTTATATCGTAAAGGGGCGACTTTTCTTTCTCGCTCCTTTACGATTTCATACTAAGTAATTAGTATTCAGCAAAGTATTGCTGAATTTTCTGCCAATCCTTCGTCTTTGTCAAAGCAAGCATCAGAAGCACGCGAGCCTTTTGTGGATTGAGGTTCAAAGATGCAATGAAGTGATATTTAGCATCGTCTACCTCGCCGTTAAGGTTGGTAGGACCGAAAGGAACACGGCTTGCACGTACTACGTTGATACCATTGCCGACAGCTTTCACAGCCACATCGAACACATCTTTGTAGAAGTTACCGTCGCCCACACCTGCCAAAACGATACCATCGTACTTGGCATCTACGAATGCTTGCATTGGAAGTGGAGAGCAGTTGGCATAGCCATAAACGATACCCACCTTTGGAAGTGAAGTCAAGTTCTTTACATCGAACTCTGATTGAAGACCTTGCTTTGCCATTGGCTTGTGCAAATAAACAGGCTTGCCATTGTAGACATAACCCATTTCGCCGTAAATACCGCCTTTGAAAGTTGCGCAGTCTGTGGTATGGGTCTTCACAACCGATTTGGCTTCAAACAGTTCGTTGTTCATACAAACCATTACACCTTGTCCTTTTGAAGATGGGTCGGCTACGGCGCAGATACCATTGTAGAGGTTGGCGGGACCGTCTGCACTGATAGCGGTAGATGGACGCATAGAGCCTACCAATACAACAGGCTTGTCGGAATGAACGGTCAACGAAAGGAAGTAAGCTGTTTCTTCCATTGTGTCGGTACCGTGAGTAACCAATACACCGTCGTAGCCCTCTTCGTTCAACAGCTGATTGATGCGTTTTGCCAACTTCAGCCACACTGCATCGTTCATATCTTGGCTACCAATGTTTACAATCTGCTCGCCCGAAACGTTTGCAACGTCCTTTATCTGAGGTACGGCGTCAATCAAAGTCTGAATACCAACTTGACCTGCGCCATACGCAGAACTTGTAGCCGATGCAGAAACACCTGCAATTGTGCCACCTGTTGCCAAAATACGAATCTTAGGTTTCTGTGCTAATACCTCTGTAGACACCAACAATATCAATGTCATCAAAATTGAAATCTTAAATCTTCTCATAACAAATTGAATTTTTATAAGTTATTAATATTTAGTTTTTTTACTTTCGTTATTCTTCAAAGAAATTGTACAATGAGTGCTGCCACACCAATAGAAACGACGGTTGTAATAAATCCCGGCAATTGGAAGCTGTGATTTATCACATACTTGCCCACGTGCGTCGTCCCCGTGCGGTCGAAGTCGATTGCTGCCACCTCTGTCGGGTAGTTTGGCAAGAAGAAATAGCCATTACAAGCGGGGAACATTGCCACCAAAAACATAGGATTGATACCCAAAGCTACGCCCACAGGATAGAGTGTAGTTACAGTCGCTGCTTGCGAGAAGAGCATAATGCTCATAATGAACAACGCCACTGTAAACAAGAAAGGTGCGGCAGAAACCATACCCGATAGTGCATTGTTCAAGTATTCTTGGTTGCCTGTATAGAAAGTGCTGCCCATCCACGCAATACCGAAGATGGCTACAACGGCATTCATACCCGCTTTAAATATGTTTCCGTTCACTGCGTCGCTTGCCTTTGCTTTACCGACAAAGAGAATGAGCGCAGCGATTGACATCATTATCATTTCGATTGCCTGGCTCATAGTAACGCCTTCGGGACGCAATTGTGGGAAGAAACCGAAAATAACCACCAAGATAACGCCGGCAAAGAATGCCCAAACAGAGTATTTTGCACGTGGATTGGGTTGTTCTTCTGCTATTTCAAGGTTGTGTTTATCTTCTTCGGGGTTGATAATACCCTCTGCCACTCTGCGTTTGTATTCAGGGTCGTCCTCCAATTCTTTGCCCACGCGGTTCTGAATAAAGGCTGCTACCAAGATAGCAACGAGAGATGCGGGAATACAAACTATCAGAATAGTGCCCAATTCGATGCCTTTTGCACCGAGAATATCCTGACTAATCAATGCTGCGGTAGCTGCACTTACGGGGCTTCCCGTTATTCCCAACGAGGCAGCAATGACGCTGAGACTCATCGGACGTTCGGGGCGTATCTTGTTGGCTTGTGCTATTTCTGAAATAATAGGCAGCAACGAATAAGACGTGTGGGCCGTTCCTGCAACGAGACAGAATAGCCAGCAAGTCAGCGGACCGAAGTAAGTAATCTGTTCGGGGTGCTTCCTCAAGAATTTGGCAGCTACGCCTACCAAGTACTCCAAACCGCCGGATGCCTGCAAAGCTGCGGCAGCCGTGATTACGGCAACAATAATCATCATAACGTCGATTGGTGCTGAACCCGGCTCAAGTCCGAAACCAAAGACAAGGACAAACACGCCAATCATACCATAAATACCTAATCCGATTCCTCCCACTCGTGCGCCTATAAAAATCATAGCCAAAACCACGAGTAATTCTGCAATTACTAAAAATTCCATTATACAGCCTTCGTTTGCTTTCTTATTTATTATAATGCAATGCAAAGGTAATAATTTTATACCACTATTGGTGTATTTATTAGCAAAAAATGCTCAGTATGAGAAATTTCTGAGCGAAGAAAGGCACACCCTCAGAACCTGCCGCTGTCGTAGTCTTTGTTTTGCAACTTACGACGCATATCGTAGCCCTTACCTTTATGGAAGTTCCGTTTACACTCATCGAAGTGAAACGATATTGGTATGCCAATATCCATTTACCTATCTGTGAGCTAACGGCTAAGTTTATCGGAAAACACAAATTCGACAGATTACCTACGATACTGCTATTGATATTTTGGTACATCAATTGAGTATACGCCTGCAAAGTTAACTGTTGTTTCTGTAAACGGCAAATGTGGTTTACAGTCGTTCTTTTTCGCTATTGCCCGCACCGGTGCCTTTGTATTTGCTTTTTGCCGTATTGAAGTTGTAACGCAAGGTCAATTCAATCTCTCGGTTATCGAATGTATTGGTTTGTATCAGCTCCATCTTCTCGTTATAGAGCAAATTACTCTCGACGGCTCTAAACAAGTCGTGTGCTTTCAGTTCTACACGAAGCCGTTTATCGAAAAACGACTTGGTAATACCGGTATTTACGATAAACTTATTCTTGGCAAGATATACATTCTGATAGTCTCCTTTGCTCTGGAAATTCATATCGAGAGTGAATAA
This sequence comes from Porphyromonadaceae bacterium, assembly GCA_905372135.1. Taxonomy (GTDB): domain Bacteria; phylum Bacteroidota; class Bacteroidia; order Bacteroidales; family Paludibacteraceae; genus F0058. Next base: position 23,943 of record CAJPNS010000006.1, read on the forward strand.
AAATCCTTTAGGCAAGGATATGGAATTTTTCATAGAAAACAAAAATACGGGAGTATTAAGGTTTATCTTTTTATTATTAATATCTATCGTTATCCATTGTTTTTGAAACCCGACGCTTGTCTGCGGAGTCCAGATGCCAAAAGAGGGAGCAACAGCCAAAAGTGCGGTCAGACGCGGCAGTCTGTCGAAGTTTCTGAACGATACAATCGATATTTTCGGAGTGTCTTTGTCCTGCTCAGTCCAATGAAGTATGGCATTTCGCTCCTCTTTGTAACTTATCATCGCTTGCATAAACTTCCACGAACCGATAAGAGTAATATCTTGCATTAGAGTCGGCTTCAACAACGGATTACCTCTCTGCATAGTAAGTCTGTTCATATAAAAAGTATTATTGCTCAGCTCTCTGTATGTCGGGCGTCTGTTTTTGGCAGTATAGCTTAGTTGTAAAGAAATATTCCCGATATTAGTAGCGAAACTTGCGTTGGGGAACCACTGCGAATAACGGCGACTTTGTTCGTCTATCGGTTTGTCGTCGACAAAATAGTCAGACTTTACATTTTCGTACCGCAGCCCGGCTCCAAGCTGCCCGAAAGGGAGAGCATACGAGTATTCGGCAAAAAGACTTGCGTTCCGCTCTTCGATAGTAGTGTTGAGCGAAAGGAGAGTGTTTTCGCGGTTTACATATTTATCCCTACGATATGTATCGGTGTATTCGCTACCCAACGACAGACTGCCGCCAAAGACGGGATACGACAAGATAAGTTTGGCTGCAACAAGACGATTATCCACATCATTCTCCGAAGTCACGGTCTTATCGCTGTATTTTAGGCTTTTCTCCGTTATCGTAGACCGTGAAGATTGGTTATCGGTATAAAAATCGGTATTAAAATTAATATTCAACCTATCCACCGTACCGTCGTAATAGGCATTTATCCTATGAGAAGGCTTACGAGCCGAGAAATCGTCTGTCACACTGGTCAGTTCGTCATAAACGTTACACGTATCGCCTGCATAAATCCGGCTTTTTGTATTGGTAATCATCTTACCATTCGGGGAGGCAGAAAGAGTATATCGTGCCCCTACGTAATGTTTCGGCGAAATCTCGTAATTTATTCCTGCTATCGTCTCTATCGTTTTTGTATGGTTTTCTATGGTAAAATCATTGTTTTGAAGCCAAAGCGTATCTACATAAGTTTTTTGCAATACATTGCTCTTTTGTAAAAATTCGTTTTGATAATAAGCCATTGTACCGAAAATATCCCAGCCGTTTTTGCGGTAATTAAGGTTCAACTGCTCTACCAAATCGACATTCTCCGACTGATAGTAACTCGACCGCAAATCGAACCCGAAGCCGTCGCCTGCTTTACGGATAGTGTTTATGCGTATGACCGCTTTTACGGAAGCATCGTAACGAGCACCGGGGTTGGTGATTATCTCCACATCGCGTATATCCGCCGAATTGAGTTTGTCCAGCTCCGAGGGGTCTCTTACCTCACGATTGTTGATATATATAACGGCTTTCCCCTTACCGAATACGGAATAGTCTCCGTCGTTACCTGTAACGGACGGCAGACGTTTGAGTACTTCGTTGGCAGTGCCCGCCTCTTTGAGCACCGAGTTTTCGACGGTAGCCACCAGAGCATCGTTTCGAATCTTTATTTTGGGTACAACGGCACTTATCACCGCCTCGCCGAGCAGAGCGGTATCGGGCTGTAAGACTATGGTCTGTCCCTGCCTAAGTCCTACCCTCTGCGTGAGGTAGCCTGCAAACGATACCTCAATGAAGCCATTGCTTACTTTCTCGCTCGTCAGCGAAAAATTACCGTCGGCATCCGTGATAGTCCCTGTAATCTGTGCGGTGTCGGGTAGAGAGTACAGAACCACATTGACAAACTCCAACGGCTGACTACGCTCGTCGGTAACACGCCCTTCGAGTGTCTGTGCCCAAGCCGAACCACATAGACAACAAAGTAAAATAGCAATAAAAGCCTTAGTCTTCATAACTCATTTCGATGGTTTAGTTTTACGAGGTTAATTCGATTATATGTCTGCACTTTATATTGCAATGTCTGCAAAGGTAATCATTTTTATTCTAACAAAAAACGTTTGCTTACCAGACGCTCCGAACGACACATTTCGGGGTTGTTAAAGTTTTTGGTCGGAATTGAGAAAAAAATTGTACCTTTGCGGGCGTTTATCAGGTAATCGGAAATCATAATGAATTTTCTGTTTTTTATTGTTGCATAAACACTCATTACGAGTTTATTATCAACAATATACAGACATAGCAAAAATGTAGTTTTTGAGAAAATAAATAGCAAAAAATTTATACTAAAAAATAAATAGATATGAAGTATATCAAGGAATTTTTTACTGCAATATGGCGTCTGATGCAGGGAATGTACATATCTATGTGCAATATGCTGCGTCCGAAAGTAACCGAAGCATACCCCGAAAACAGAGGTAAGGTATTGCCTGCTCCCCGTATGCGTAGCTTGCTTACTATGCCCCACAATTCCGACAATTACAACAAGTGTACGGCTTGCGGAGTATGCGAGTCGAACTGCCCTAACGGTACCATACAGGTGATAACCAAAAAAGTGGTAGACCCCGAGACAGGCAAAGAAAAACGTGTCCTCGACCGCTATCTGTACGATGTCGGCAGCTGTATCTTCTGTGCCTTGTGTACATATACCTGTCCTTTCGACGCTATACACTGGGGGACCGACTTCGAACACAGTGTCTACTCGAGAGACCGCCTTCTATACAGGCTCAATAAAGAGGGTTCGTCGCTGCTGCCCAAAGGAGTTCCGTTCATATCGACCCCTGCCGAACACAAGGCGGAAGCAGATAAAGAAAATGTCGAACAAAATAATAATTAATAAATTATGAGTCCTATAATAAATTTACTTATTTTCGGGGGATTGGCTGTGGCTATGCTTATTATGAGCGTTATGGCTATTACGACCAAATCGTTGTTGCGCTCGGCAACCTATCTGCTTCTGACATTGATATGCACGGCAGGATTTTATCTATTCCTCAACTATCACTTTCTGGCTGCCGTTCAGGTGAGTGTCTATGCCGGAGGCGTGGTAGTGCTGTTTGTTTTTGCCATCTTCCTGACCACCAAAAAAGATGAGGTACTCGTAAAACACGAATACCGCCGATATGTATACGGTGCTCTCATAGCACTTGTGGGCATAGGGCTTGTTGCTTATACTATATTGAAAACTAAGTTCATATACGCTGCCAATCCATCTATGGAGGGCGACGCACAACTCTCTATGGCAGACATAGGTACGGCTCTGATGGGCACAGGTAAATATCAGTTCCTATTGCCTTTCGAGATGCTGTCGCTATTGCTTCTGGCAGCAATAGTCGGAGGTATACTGATAGCACGTAAAGACAAAAAACACGGCGAAAAGGAAGAGAGCCAATATTAACGATAAAAAAATTACAAGAGAGATATGATAAAATTAGAGTATTATTTGATTGTTTCCACCCTGATGTTCTTCATTGGGATATTCGGTTTCATTACGCGTAAGAGTATGATAGCCATACTCATCTCGCTCGAACTTGTACTGAATGCAGTAGAGATAAACTTCGCCGCCTTCAACCGTTACCTTTTCCCCGAACAGATGGAGGGAATGTTCTTCACTATCTTCGGAATAGCTATCACAGCCGCCGAGACTGCCGTAGCTTTGGCTATCATTATCAACGCTTACAGGCTCATAGGAGATATCAATATAAACGATGCAACTAAAATGAAAGGATAAACTATATGGAATACAGTATTTTAATTTTAATAACACCCTTGTTCCTCTTCTTGTTTTTAGGACTCGTAGGAGGCAAGCTGCGTCCCAATATTGCAGGTATCATAGGTACTTTGGGAATGGGATTTTGTGCTGTACTCGCATATAGTGTGGCATACCAATACTTCTTCGTCATCGGCAAAACGGCAGACTCGTGGCAGTCGATAATGCCTATCAACTTCGAGTGGCTGCGTTTTACCGAACTTCTACACATCGATTTGGGCATACTGCTCGACCCCATCTCGGTGATGATGCTCGTGGTTATCACCACAGTATCGTTTATGGTGCATATCTACTCGTTGGGATATATGCACGGCGAAGTGGGCTTTCAGCGTTACTACGCCCTGCTGTCGCTGTTCAGCTTCTCGATGTTGGGACTTGTGGTAGCGACGAATATCTTCCAGATGTACATCTTTTGGGAGCTGGTAGGCGTATCGTCGTACTCACTCATAGGCTTCTACTACCAGAAACCTTCGGCAGTGCTCGCCTCGAAAAAAGCATTTATCGTAACGCGTTTCGCAGACTTGGGCTTCTTGGTCGGCATACTGATACTGTCGTACTACACCAAGACATTCGACTTCGCCACACTGACAGCCAACAACGCAGAACTTGTGATAAGCTCGTTTGCAGGAGGTACGTTTATGGGTATGAGTCTCGTCTCGGTAGCTCTGGCTCTGATATTTATGGGCGGAGCAGGCAAATCGGCAATGTTCCCGCTGCATATCTGGCTGCCCGACGCAATGGAGGGTCCTACTCCCGTTTCGGCACTGATACACGCCGCCACTATGGTTGTCGCAGGTGTCTTTCTGGTAGCAAGGCTTTTCCCCGTATATTTCTTCGCCGCTCCCGATGTGCTTACGATGATAGCCTATATCGGAGCATTCACGGCACTGTTTGCGGCGGTCATAGCTATCACGCAGACCGACATCAAACGTGTCTTGGCATTCTCTACAATATCGCAAATAGCCTATATGATGGCAGCCCTCGGCGTATCGAAGTATGGCGACCACGACGGATTGGGATATATGGCATCTATGTTTCACCTCTTTACACACGCCTTCTTCAAGGCTCTCCTGTTCCTCGGAGCAGGCTCGGTGATACACGCCGTACACTCCAACGAGATGAAAGATATGGGCAATCTGCACAAATATATGAAAATAACAAGCATCACATTCCTCATCGCTTGTTTGGCAATAGCGGGCATACCACCGTTTTCGGGCTTCTTCTCCAAAGACGAGATATTGGCAGCGGCTTTCCACAACCAGCCGATAGTATTCTGGACTCTGTGGATAGTAGCAGGACTGACGGCATTCTATATGTTCCGCCTATATTTCGGCATATTCTTCAACGGCAAAAGGGACTATGAGCACAAACCGCACGAAAGCGGCTTACCGATGGCTATTCCGCTTATGATACTTGCCGTTTTCTCCGTATTTACAGGTCTCATACCGTTCTCGGAGTTTATCTCGTCCGACAATAAGCCGTTCGAGATGCACATAGATATGGTAGTGGCATCGCTCAGTATCGTTGCAGCCATTGTCGGTATCGTCGTTGCCTATACGATGTACTTCAAAGACAGCAACAAACCTGCCGCCGTCGCCGCTCGACTGAAAGGACTGTATACGGCAAGCCTCAATAAGTTCTATCTCGACGAGGTTTGGATGTTTATCACCAAAAAAGTGATATTCAACTGTGTAAGCCGTCCCATAGCGTGGTTCGACAGACACGTCATAGACGGTACTATGGACAACATAGCCAACGTAACACAAAAGGCATCGCACCGTGTACGCGGATTGCAATCGGGACAGATGCAGCGTTATGTGGCATTCTTGGTAGCAGGTACTATTCTGATAACCATATTGGTACTGATTTTCGTGTAAAACAAAAAAATAATAAGGAATATATATATGAATATCTTAGGTTTATTTGTAGTAGTCCCTGTCTTGATGATATTGTTTTTGTTTCTTTGCAAAGACATAAAATCGATACGTGCCGTTATGGTAACGGGAGCAACCGCTCTTTTGGCTCTGACCGCTGTGTTGGTCGTTACTTTCTTACGAGAGAGAGCCGCCAACCCCGATGCCGAGATGCTTCTGGTACAGAGCTGGACGTGGTACGCTCCGCTTAATATCACGATGACACTGGGCGTAGACGGCATATCGGTAATGATGATTGCCTTGTCGTCGATTATCGTATTTACTGGCGTATTTTCGTCGTGGAATATGGATATGGCAAAAGAGTTTTTCCTCTGGTACTGCCTGCTTACAATCGGCGTATTCGGCTTTTTCATCACCATAGATTTGTTCTCTATGTTTATGTTCTACGAAGTTGCCCTCATACCGATGTATCTGCTTATAGGTCTGTGGGGAACGGGCAAAAAAGAGTATTCGGCAATGAAGCTGACCCTTATGCTTATGGGTGGTTCGGCATTCTTGATGATAGGTATCATCGGTATATTCTTCGCTTCGGGAGCAACTACATTCAATATAGTGGATATAGCCAACAGCGTTCGTATTCCTATCGAACATCAACGATGGATATTTCCCGTAACGTTCTTGGGTTTCGGTGTGCTCGGTGCTTTGTTTCCGTTCCACACTTGGAGTCCCGACGGTCACGCTTCGGCACCTACTTCGGTGTCTATGTTGCATGCAGGCGTACTGATGAAGCTCGGCGGATACGGCTGTTTCCGCGTAGCTATATATCTTATGCCCGAAGCCGCTCACGAGCTGGGTTGGATATTCCTCATACTTACGGGTATATCGGTGGTGTACGGAGCATTTAGTGCAGTCGTACAGACCGACTTGAAGTATATCAACGCCTATTCGTCTGTGAGCCACTGCGGTTTGGTATTGTTTGCCATACTTATGCTCAACCAGACGGCAATGACGGGTGCTGTGATGCAGATGTTGTCGCACGGACTGATGACGGCACTCTTCTTCTCGCTCATAGGTCTCATCTATGGACGCACACACACACGCGATATTCGCGAAATGGGCGGATTGATGAAGATAATGCCTTTCGCCTCTGTATGTTACGTTATAGCAGGTCTTGCTTCGTTGGGACTGCCGGGTCTTAGCGGATTCGTTGCCGAGATGACAATATTCGTAGGTGCATTCCAAAACAAAGGCGTCTTCTACACTGTGTTTACGATAATTGCTTGTTGTTCTATCGTCATTACGGCAGTGTATATCCTTCGTACGGTAGGAAAAATTCTCTACGGTCCCATTCAGGACAACCACCATATAGGACTGCCCGACGCCGCTTGGTACGAGAAAGTATCGGCTGTAGGACTCATAGTGGCAATAGCATTTATGGGTTTCTATCCGTTCGGTATTTCTCATATAATATCAGACAGTCTTGTACCGATAATCAACAAATTGGGTGCTGCTTTGGTTTAATTTATTAATTTGTAAACGAATAGATAAAAGATATGGATTTCAGTAACTTTTTATTGATGCAACACGAGATAGGACTGATAGCGGTGTTTCTGATACTGTTCTTTTGCGATGTAGTGGGCTCCAAAGACAAAAAGTGGTTCTATCCGCTTGCGTGCGTGCTATTCGCAGGTCTTACGGTTGTAAGTTTCTTCCTCAAACCACACGGAGAAGCCTTTGGCGGTATGTTCGTGGCTACCGAGATGACGGGATTTATGAAAAGCCTGTTGAATGCGGCAACGTTTATGGTCTTCTTGCAAACATATAAGTGGCTAAACTCTAAAGAGGTACGCGACAAACGTTTCGAATATTTCACAATAACGCTCATTACCCTGCTGGGAATGTATATGATGATTTCGGCAGGCAACTTTATGATGTTGTACATCGGTATGGAGATGGCGTCGTTGCCTTTGGCTACGCTTGCCGCCTTCAACAAACATCAGCAAAAGTCGGCAGAGGCAGGCGTCAAGTTCGTGATGATTTCGGCTCTGTCGTCGGCAGTTATGTTGTTTGGGCTGTCGTTTCTCTACGGAGCTACGGGCACGTTCTACTTCACCGATATGGCAGCAGCCATTGCCGCCTCACCGATAGTGTTGGTAGGTCTTGTGTTTTTCTTCGGCGGGCTGGGCTTCAAGCTGTCGCTCGTGCCTTTCCACCTGTGGACAGCCGACGTTTACGAGGGAGCACCTACAAGCGTAACGGCATATCTGTCGGTAGTATCGAAGGGAGCAGCAGCTTTTGCTCTTCTGTTTGCACTGTTCAAGGTGTTTGGCAATATACTGGGTATATGGCAAGGTATCGTTTGGGGGCTTTCGGTGGTAACAATCACTTTGGGTAACTTATTTGCTCTGCGTCAGAGCGATATAAAGCGTTTCTTCGCTTTCTCGTCCATTTCGCAGGCAGGATATATAGTACTCGGTATCATCGCCAACAATCCTATGGGTATCACTGCCACAGTGTTTTACGTGCTGGTATACGTATTCTCCAACCTTGCAGCCTTTGCCGTAATATCGGCAGTAGAAAACGAAAACGGAGGCGATACGTCGATAGCGGCATTCAACGGACTCAGCAAATCGAACCCGAAACTTGCACTACTTATGATGCTTGCCGTATTCTCGCTCGGAGGCATACCGTTCTTTGCAGGATTTTTCAGTAAATTCTTCATATTTATGTCGGCAGCTTCGGCAGGGTTCTACGTACTGGTTTTCATCGCATTGCTCAATACCGTTATATCGCTCTATTATTACCTTATGATAGTCAAAGCGATGTATATCAACAAACCCGAAGACCAATCGGTAGGTACGTTCCGAACCGACACATACAGCCGTATCAGTATGGTTATCTGCTTCGCAGGTATCTTGGCGGTCGGTATCGTAAGTTGTATATACACCTATATCAACGGTTTGGCTCTCATTTGAGTAGCGTAAAACGACAATAATAAAAGGCGGTTTCTTTTCGGATACCGCTTTTTTTTGTAATTTTGCCGACCCTTGACGTGAAATAATTATATGATATTAATCGCCTTATAAAAAAAACATTGTGTCGATATTAACTATATATTTACTATACGCCGATAATGATAGATAAGACAGTAAAGTCGATAGTATATTTATTGTCATTGTGGTTGAGTATCGGCATAAATGCACAAAATACCACAGTCGTAACAGGCTATGTATATGGCGTAGACGACCAATTGCCGATAGTCGACGCTGTGGTGGGCTTTCACAATACCGCTATTACGACCATTACCGATTCGAACGGTTACTTTCGATTGATATCGTCGCATCGTCATAAAACTCTTGTGGTAGAGAGGCTTGGGTATGATACGAAGAATATAAAACTACCTAAAGATATCAAAGAGCATACGCTGCAGATAGCACTCTACAAACAGAGTAACGTATTGCAGGAGGTTGCCATATCGCCGCCCAAAAATCTTATGAAAGAGATTCTGCGTAAGGTACATAAGAACAAAAAGCAAAATATTCCCGAAAATCTCTGGGGGTTCTCTTCTGAGCGTACCGAGACAAATAAGCTGTATCTGACGAATATAAATCGTAAGGTACTGAAAGCAAAGATATTTTCGGGGATAAGACAGAATGCCATCTACGATACGGACTCTACGGTGATAGTCCCCGTGCACTTCTCGGATAGGCGCGATTTGATAAAATTCTCCGAAACGGATACTACATTGCAAAATATTGTACATAAGGAAAATACGCTCGATATACTGCGAGGAGTACGCCTTACTCAGATTATGAGCGTGTATGCCCCGAAGGTGAATTTCTACGACGATGGTATATTGCTGTTGGAGAAGATGTTTGTTTCACCTCTGTCGCAGAATGGTATGTTGTTTTACGATTACGAAGTAAAAGACTCTACGTTAGACGATTATTCACGAGTCTATTTTATCCGATTTAAGCCGAAAAACGATAAACTGCTCACCTTCACGGGCGATATGCAGATAGAGGGCGGTACGTACGCTCTGAAATATATCAACGCTTCCATAACCAGCTCGGCTAATGTCAATTTTGTTCGATATATGATTTTTAATCAGAGCTTTGCAAGGCTTAGCAATGGACGATACTTTTATACTTCCGACAATAGCAAAATATGCTTTATGTACGACTTCCCGTTTAGCTTCGATGCCGAGTATCTATCGGCAGTGCTCGATAGAAGTGTACGTTATGCAAATACTCATTCGATAGACCGACGGCAGACTATCGATACGATACCCGTACCCGATATGCAAGACGAAACGGATACCAATCGGTATTTTGCCGCCTCGGTAGAGAATCTGAACAACACTAAGTTGCAGAGGACTATGCATTATATCGTCGATGTGCTAATCAATAGCCATATACCTATGGGTAAGTTAGATATAGGCAATATTTTTGGTTTTGTCCGTTACAATGCGGTAGAGGGCTTCCGCCCGACGTTTGGAATGCGTACAAGCGAAAAATTATGTCGGTGGTTCACCGCCGGCGGATATTTCGGCTATGGCTTCGACGACAAGCAGCCAAAGTACGGAGCAAATGCACAGTTTTTTTTCGGCAAAGACCAATCGCACTATCTCGGAATGTTCTACAACAACGATGTATACCGACTCGGTTACGATACAAAAAAGATTCTCGCAGGCAAACTATTCGTCGGTAGCGACGAGAATCTACTAACCTCAGTATCGTGGGGACAGCGATACAACCAACTACTACACAAACGAAACGCCATAATATCTTATTGTTACGAACGAAACGGGCTGAAACTGTCTGTCATTCCTTCTGTATCGGAGATTTACGCTAATCGATTTGTGCGTTTTGTACGCAGTGGCAACGATTTTTCGAAGATAAATACCGCTTCGCTTGTAGGTGTATTACGTTTGTCGTTCGACCAAGAACAGCTTAAGACTTACTTTAGAAGTTTCTACCTAAGCACGCAATTGCCTGTGGTTACGCTTTTAGGCGAGGTGGGCGGTTATCGTGTGGGAGATAAGAGTGGTAGATATGCAAAACTCACTGCTCACATGAAATACAATTTTGCTTTTGCCCTCGGTAAGGTGTATTTTTCGGCATACGGCACCAAAATCTGGGGGCGAGTGCCATACATATTGCTCGAGCAACCTATTGCCACCCAAGGCTTCTGGCACAATTCTCACAGTTTCGACCTCATCAACCAGACTGAGTTTTTGTCGGACTTGTACGGAGCTATGTTTTTTAGATATTACTCCAATGGTCTTATTTTCAGTCATATCCCTTTCGTCAAGGAGTTCAATTTTCGTGAGACCGCTTTTTGCAATGTTGCTTGGGGGGCTATTTCTCCGCGTCACTCTCAGGTGCTCGACTTTCCGCTCGTCGAGGCGTTCGACAAACCGTATGTAGAAGCCGGAGTAGGTATCGCCAATATTCTGAATATGCTCATAGTAGAGTCTGTCTGGCGTATCACTCACCGCGATGCTCCCAATGCTCTGAATTGGGGCTTAAGAGTAAAATTTTATATGGATTTCTGAAAGCATTATTGCCCTTTGTAGAGAATAGAAAAAAGGTAGTAATCGAGAGTACGGTTTACTACCTTTTATTTTGTGAAAATACTACGACTCTTGCCTACTATTCGTCGGTCGGTTGAGGAGCGAGAGGTAGATATCCTAACAAAGCGATCAACTCTTTTTCAATGTCGTCTATCTTCACCAGTTTGATTTTCTCGGGGAATGTCTCTAATGTAGCCTCTTTTATCTGCCTGTCGTTGCTGAATATTGAGGTACTGAAAATTCCCGACGATACACCAAGTTTTTTGTACGATATTTTAGCCATATCGATTGGCATATCCATGTCGTCGGTAAAGGCTACGCTTATCTCGCCCGATGTATCGTCTTTCTTTACGATTTTTATTTTGTTTACCGTCGAAAGTAGTTCAGAGTTACCGATAATCACAGATTCCCCCTGATAGAAGTAGGTATTTTCGGGCATACCTTTCATAGCAGCGAGCATAGGTATTTTCAGTGCCGTTATCATATAGCCTTTTTGGGTGTACGATAAATCAAGCATTACTCCTTTGATTACCACCGATAAAGGTAGCGGTATATCCCCTTCGACCAAAGGGGTAGCATCCCACTGTTTTTCGATATTGCCTTTCGGTTCTTTCTTTTTACAGCCTGCAAATGCAACAAGTAATATCGCTATTGCTACCAATAGGGTACCATTTCTTTTACACATATTACTACTGTTAGGTTAAATGATTATTCGAAAGTCGCTTTTTCTGATTTGTGTATGTCGTAAGTATCAATCTTAGAAAGGCGGCTCTTCCATAAAGAGACTCATTATTTGGAATGGAAGGTTGTCTACCCCCATAAGGGTTACTTTCGAGGGCATTACGTCACATTTTTGGTTGGTCGCTCCTTGACCTGTAAATTCTACTGAGGTATCCGTAAGGTTTTTGTACGTCATAATGTCGCCTGCAGCTTTAGATTTTATAGTGCCTTCGGTATTGCTTGTCTTTTGGATTTCGATTTCCTGAACCATAGCCCTATTGTCGTAGAAGTATATGTCGGGCGATACGTTTTTCTTTTGGGCAAGTTTAGGTATTTTTACAGCCATGATAATATGCCCTGGGGTAGTACTCGATATATCGATTACACCTCCGGTTACCAGTTTACCAATCTGCATACCTGGCACTGGCACTTTTATAATATTGAAGACTTCGGCCAGAGCGGGGGCATTCCACTGTTTTTCGATATCTCCTCCATACTGTGGTTGTTTTTTCTTACAACCTACAAATAAACACACTGCGAGCAAAAGAATTGCCGCCATAAGATTACAATTTTTTTTACACATAATTTTTTTAAATTGAATGTTAGTTGGTGCCTACTTTTTATGGGTTTCGGCTAATACCCTTTGTTGAACTATCGGGGGCAAAGTTAATAATAAATTTATTTTTTCGTAAACTTTTTTCGGTATTTCTTTTGAATGTAGATCAAAATGTGTCGTATGTTATAAAAAACGATGTTCGAGATAATAAATTTATTGAGTATCGCCTCAGGTTTCCAAGTAAAATGAGGAATAAAAATTGCTCCCGACACCTTGCGGTATCTTCACGATAACTCACGCACAGGGCAGGCAACAATATTTTTTGTACTTTTGCCACACCAAAACCTAACATGAATAGAATGAATGTCGAACCGCTCAATATCCGACGTGTATTACGTTCCAATAGCCGCATACTGAAAAATATGTCGTGGCTGGCGGCATTGCAGTTTGCCAATTGTGTTATACCGCTCGTACTCATACAGTACATTATTTGTACCGCAGGGCTCGAAGCATTCGGGAAAATATCCTATGCACAGAATATCATCCTATATCTTACCGTACTTGTTAACTTCGGTTTCGAGTATTCTGCCACTCAGGAGGTAGCTCTTAACCGCGATAATAGTAAGCAAACGAATATAATCTTCTGGTCTGTGCTTCGGAGCAAAGCCGTGCTGCTGGCGGTGTCGTTCGGTCTGCTTGCGATAGGACTCATCTTCGTCGATGAGCTCGCCGCCGATCGTCGGCTCTACATCTATGCCGCATTGATGAATATCGGTTTTGCAGCGTTCCCGACGTGGTTCTTGCAAGGAATGGAAGATGTCGCTAAAATAACGGTTTTCAACTTCTCGTCGCGCCTCATCGGAGCTGTAATGATAATACTTCTGGTAACCGCCCCGAACGATTATCCGTACTACCTGCTTATATTGTCGTGTTCGTATATACTCGGCGGCGGCGTAGCCCTGCTATACGTCATACGAAAGTACCGCCTGCAGTACACAGCACAGAACGACTCTCTCGCCACACGCAAGGGACTGCCCATATTCGTAAACAATATGTTTGCTACGATATATTCAGCCGTAGGGCTCACTATGTTGCGGTACTTTGTCTCCGATCTCGATTTGGGGCTGTACTCGGCGGCATACAAGGTCATTATGGCGGTGTTGATGATAGTGAGTTATCCGATATCTATCTCGCTTTTCCCCACTATCAGTCGTCGTTTCAACGAATCGTTTGCCGATGGGTGGCGTTTCTTTAAGCGTTCTTTCTTTCTGGTAGTACTGTTTGGAGCGGTGTGTAGCGTTGCGATATTTTTGCTCTCAGACGTAGTAATAAAGATAATTATTGGGCTGAAAAACAATATTCCTTCGGAAGATTTCCAAGCGTCGGCAGATATATTGCGAATATTTTCTCTTTTGCCAATACTTGTGCTCTCTGCAAGTATGCTCACAGTACAAGGAATGTACGGACTGCAGCTTCAAAGGTATGCTCCTTATATCGGCGGAGCAATATGTCTGTTTAGTTTGGCGGCCAATTATATTTTTATAAAAAACATTGGGATACAGGGTGCGGCTTTCTCTTATGTGGCAGCAGAGATAGTCGAGATAATACTCGTTGGTTTGCTTATTTATTTCAATTATAAAAAACGAAAGCAATGACGTTGGTTTTCATAGTCTGTATAGTCTTAGCGATACTCGGTCTGACGGTATCCAAAAACAATATTTTCTCGCCGAGTGTAATTACTCCTGTCGTTTGGATAGTGGTGTTGTTGCTATTCGTGGCTCTGCCACACGATCTACCGCCGCTCAGCTGGCAGTTTTTCGGCTCACTGCTACTTTGGGTGGCGATGATGTGTCTGGGGGCTATGTTCACGCAGTCGTTCCGTTATCGAGTATCGGTAAACGAGCCGAGCCAATTGATACGCGACATTTTTTTCTGGGTATCGATAGCGACTTTCCCTCTGCTACTGCTCTTCGTCAAAGAGGCGTTGCAGACGGGCGAGACAGGCAATTGGGCGCTCGACCTTCGACTTGCTGCCATAGGTAAGACATCTACATTCAAAGAAGTATACGGAGGGTTTTATCTCATCGTCTGGCAGGTGGCGTATCTGATAGAGCTATTTTACTATTCGAAAAAAAACAGGTATAGAGTGATAATACTCGGGCTGATGTTTCTGTCTCTTGGTGTCGGTACTATGTCGAAAACTATACTGTTGGAGTTTATATTGAAAACAGTGGGTATACTATTTTTCAAAAATAAAGTAAAGGTAAAACATCTCGTCGTAGCGTTGGTGGTGCTGCTGGTAGCTTTCGTCGTGATGCAGTCGATGCGTTACAATAGCAGTGTCGGGGCTTTAGACCGCAAGAGTTTTCTTATAACCTACGTCGTGGGCAATACATCTGCCTTCGATACTCTCGAGCCCAATTCGTCGACACACTGCGGCGAAAACGTTTTCCGTATGTATTATGCTATCAGCAACAAACTCGGGCTATCTGACATAAAACCGGTTGATCCGATATTGCCCTTTAT
>CAJPNS010000007.1 GCA_905372135.1 Porphyromonadaceae bacterium
TCCGTTCTTCGGTGGAAATTTATAACAACAAACGTCCGCATTGGGCTTTGAATTTACTTACCCCCGAACAGGTACATGCATCAAAAGTGGCATAAAGCATGAAAAAACAAATAACAAGATAATAACAAAAATAACTGTCAACCTTTCTCAGGACAGGACAGACAGCATCGAAATCTCGTGTGGCTTTTTTCGTGACAGCATACATGAAATTATGTCTTTAGATATTATCCTTTCTGCCGATCATGCTAAGATCGTTTATAATGGGCGCCATAACGTGACTTCTGTCAATATAGACGGTTTAGATTATAGAAAACGACTTATATCTTATATATCGATGTTTTATATAGATAAAACCAAGAATATATATGAGTTAAGAAGAAAAAGTAATATGGTTTGTGCAATGGAATTCCCCGCTATAGTGTTGAGTAAATATAAAAAGAGTAGAAAAAAAATGATTAGGAGGGTGACAATGGGTGAATTTGGCTACGACATTGTATCTTATCCTGAGTTTGAAGAATTTTATCGCTTTTTAGTGTCATTGGCAGATAGATATTTGTTGCCCCAATAATATTAGCCAGGTTAAATTGATTGTGATTATAAAAATGATTTTTGTTGCCTTTAGTGTATGCTTACGAAAAGATTGGTTTTGTTTTTAATATTGATTTTGATGTGCTTCTACCCACCCTCAGATTATATGGGAATAAGAGAGTTCGTTTAGATACGATTGCAGGAATCAAAATTTATACCTACTTAACTAGCGTTGAACCAATTGATATTTATTTTAGGGTCAGAATAACTTGTAAAGACAACCTATGCTTAACTAACATTTAATCTGCATTTATTATGAAGGTCGAAATAAAGAAACTATTGCTTATAGGTATATATGTATGTGTATCAATACATTTACACGGACAGCAGGATGATGACGAGTATGTTAGGAGTTTTTTTTTGAAAAATAAAATTGACAGTATCGAAATCTCGTGTGGCTTTTTTCGTGACAGCAAACATGAAACTATGTTTTTCGATATTATCCTTTCTGCCGATTACACTAAGATCGTTGATAATGGGCACGATAACGTGACTTCTGTCAATATAGACGATTTAGACTATAGGAAACGACTTATATCTTATATATCGATGTTTTATATAAATAAAACCAAGAATATATATGAATTAAGAAGAAAACGTAATATTATTTATGCAATGGAATACCCTTCTATAGTGTTGAGTAAATATAAAAAGGGTAGGAGAAAAATGATTAGGTGGGTGACAATGGGTGAATTTAGCTACGACATTGAATTTAATCCTGAGTTTGAAGAATTTTATCGCTTTTTAGTGTCATTGGCAGATAGATATTTATTGCCCCAACAATATTAGTTGGGTTAAATTGATTGTGATTATAAAAATGATTTTTGTTACCTTTAGTGTATGCATTCGAAAAGATTGGTTTTGTTTTTAATATTGATTTTGATGTGCTTCTACCCACTCTCAGATTATATGGGAATAAGAGAATTCGTTTAGATACAATTGCAGGAGTAGGAATTTATATCTAATTTCGCTCAAAAAATCAGACAACATCGCTTAAAGTCATATTGAACCATGAAAACGATAACAAAACAAGCAATAGCACTTATATCCTTGCTGTTTTTAAACTGTTCTGCATTAAAGCATTCCGGCGATAAGAGTGAGTTTGTACAACTATCGGTTATTGACATAAGGGAAAATCGGTCTTCCTATGTGTTGGAGACTCTGAAGATTTCGTTTGACACAGCAATTTTGGTTATACCTAAAAGTGATTTTATTAAATCAAATAGTGTGATCGTGAAAAATAAAACTTTTACGTTTGAAGTTGTCAGGATAAGATATAAAGTACCACATATGGAGCAATTATCAGAGGCACAGCCCCCCTTAATTGTTTTTGAAACCGATACAATATACAAATGTAAGAATATCAATTCTTGCCCTGATGTTTATCTGTTCAAAGCATTAAGAAACTAAATAGTACCATTATTGTATGCGAGTTTTATAGATAACTTGGTTAAGTTTTACTCCCTCATATATTTTTTCTGTCTTCATTACGTGTGTACCTATAATATTCCACACGAACGCTTATCCACCAACAACCTGAATAACACTAATATACAAAAGAATGAAGAATAAATCAAAAACTACTATCATCGTATTGTTATTGTTTTTAGGCAACTTACATGTCTCAGGACAGGTTGATACTATAAGTTATAAATTTATATACGAACGACTATACAATACCCGTGGAGACAGCAACAACATAGACACATTAAAAAAACTATCTTGCATATCGGATAGCGTCATGAAATGTATAAATAGATTTTTTATAAAACCGAATGTTTATACAGAGAGTCCGGGAGTGTTTTTGTATGGACAGCCATATTTATTTAAAAAAGCAGGTGCAAAATGGTATATCAAAACAATTGACAAATGGCATTTGTTTTATGCTCCAAACAAAGAAATTTCACCAATAGTACCATTTCAAAGAGATAAAGAAATATGGAACTTTAGGTTTAGATTTATAAAATACGATACCGTTTGTGGATATAAATGTATGCTGTTTAAAGCAGAGCCTATCACAAAATTGAAAGATAATTTGGTTTGGGGAATAAAGATAAGCTCTCATATAAATCAACATTATTGGTTTAATCCACAATTGGGAATTATAAAAGTCGGTAACTATTCTGTAGCTATTAGAAGTGATATTCTGCCAATAAATAAAACTGATAAGTAGAACCTGTTTTTTTATTAATCTACTGTTTATCAACACACTCATCTTGTTTGTTCTATAAAAACGCCATATTTATTGGTGCTTAGTAACTTGTTTATGTGAGAGAAATACTACCTCACCGAGTGGCTCTAACAACCCAATAATATTGTTTTTTAGTTCGTACCCCCCCACCGACATCCAATACCTAATACAAAAAATAAGGCTGCCCTATACTGAGCAGCCTCACTTTTAATATACAATGAAAACTTGTTTTTCTTTACTTCACTACAATCTTTCCGTGGATGATTTCGCCTCGTCCCGTAGTGATACGTACGATATAGATACCTCGTGCTTCGAAGCCACCTATTTCGGCAGGTATCTGCGTCGGACGTACTTCGTTTATCACTTCGCCGGCGGAGGTGATTACTTCCACTTTGAGTCCTGCGAGTTCTTCGTCGGTGAATTCACCGCGTATTGTCAGCTTGTCGCCTGCATTTATCGGGTTCGGCACGAACGCTATATTCTTACCCGCTACTACCGATAGGTCGGTGCAAGGTCCATCTATGTGAACGATATAGACTACATTGCTATCGCATTGATGTATGGTCTTTCCTTCACGTTTGGCTTCCCACGTACCATTCGGGTAATTGCGGTAGAAGAGCTTGCCGTTTATTGTCAGCGGTAAGTCGCAGTTGTTTACATTCGTATCCACTAAGGTATTATACTTCGGATAAACCAGTAGCTTCAAGGTTATGGTGCTATCGCACAAGTTCGATGCTATGGTATAATGGTTATAATTATATACCGAATCGGCGAGCAGGTTGTAGGTCACTATCGGTGCTCCGTAGAAATGTACCGTATCGCCCTGGCAGACACTTCTGTCAATACTATTTGTAGCTCCCGGCATTATATACAAGTTAAGCTTCAAATTCGATACTTGTCCCGTTACGGGGTCTTTATACACTTTACGGAATACGTTAAGACCTATATTTTGCACCTCTTCCGAAGTGAGATCGAAATGGTGTTCGTTGTATTCTGCTCCTTGACATGCCGTATCGGAGAACTCTTCGGTATGCACCGTACTGAATACGAAGTTATCCACTGCTGCTGGTGGTTGGTCGCCTCCACTACCGTCGTTTTTCCAGAAGAATGTCAGGTAATAATCACCGTCTTCGGGCACTACCAGACCGGAGGAGTCTATCGTATTCCATTCGGTTTTATCGCATAGAGCGCTATCGGGTTTTGTATTCAGGTCTATCCAGTCGGTAGGTGTGTTCTTTATCATTTTTATACTGCTTACCTTATCTCCTGCGATACTTGTCTTTGAAATATCGTCGCTCGTCGGTATAACGAAGGCTCGCAT
The DNA here is from genome assembly GCA_905372135.1 of Porphyromonadaceae bacterium. Lineage (GTDB taxonomy): Bacteria > Bacteroidota > Bacteroidia > Bacteroidales > Paludibacteraceae > F0058. Next base: position 4,101 of record CAJPNS010000007.1, read on the forward strand.
ATAGTCGTAACTTTTTTCACCTTTTGATTTCCAGCTGAACGAATATGCATACGCTTCACCTCTATAGAGTGTTACTTTACGATATGCATAAGACCACGAAGTACTATTTGTGGCATAAATATTAGTCGATCCCGTTGGGTCTTTGGAGATATACAATCCCTTGCTGCCATTTTGTTTTTCGGCTTCGCCTATCTTCCATTTATTTTCACCCGTGCTACTTACGAACTTCCACATTTTATTGTCGGCTATGTCTTCGAACGTAGCATTGATAGGCAAGCTATCTGTGCTGTTTATTGCAAGGAATGTTACCGACTTTTCGTCAGATTTTATTGTTCCCGACGGGTTGCAAACGCTGTTTATTATAAACTCATACTTATTCACCGGTGTAAGGCCAGTGTATAGCATTGAGTCGCTTGTTACGTCGCGTTCGTCTACCATCACTATATTCATGGGGTCGGTAACATCTTTCAAAATAACATGATATTTCAAGGCATTGCCTTTCCACTTGAATTTGGCTGTCGTAGGCGTAGTATGCGATATCAGTTTACGTGGTCTCGAGCAGAGTACACTGTCGAGCGACACGTTGTCTATTGCTATCGGTGGGTTTTCGGTCGTATAAGTATTATTTTTCCAGAAGAACGTCAGATAGTATACGCCATCGGCAGGTACCACAAAATTTCTCGATACCGTATCCCAAGTTATTTCACCCGACAATAGGTTGTCTACCGAGTCGTTTTTGCCGAGATCTATCCATCCCGAAGGCAATGCGTTATGCGCATCTGCCATACCATTGTCGGAACCTTCCATTATCGCATTCTTATAATTTTCGGGAACCAGACATACCCTGCCCAAGTCGTAATTGGTTTGTCCTTTACCCTTCCAGTTGAATTTGAGTTTATACTCCGATGCTTCTTTGAACACAAACGGTCTGAAGGCATACAGATACGAAGATTTTGTGCCCACATACGAATTGGTTGCTCCTTCGTCTTTCGATACATACATCGACTTAGAGCCGCTGTGTTTGGTATCCGTTCCGAATGCCCAACTATTATCTGTTCCGCTATTGCCGGTTATTACCCAAGACAAGTTGTCGTTATCATTTTCGAAACCTGTGTTAATTGGCAGATTACCCGTCACGAAGTCTGTCGAGAAAATATACTTTCTCCACATCGACTTATGAGTATTTCCCGCCACCACACACGTCGAACGCACGTATACGGCATATCGTCTATTGGGTGTCAGTCCTGTAATGTTGTACGACACTCCTGCCTGAGCCATCGACTGTACCAAAGGAGTCGATGTATTCGGGTCGATAGCATTCGAATTGAGATATACTCGTACGTCGTAGCTATCTGCGAGTCCCGTCCACGATACGGTAGCGGAGGTCGTAGTGATATTACTTGCTGTAATATTCTGCACTTGCGGACACACCTCTTCGAAGAAATTGACGTTGTCTATTGCTGCAGGCGGTTGCGTACCTGCACTGGTATTGTTTTTCCAGAAAAATGCCAAGAAGTATTTGCCCGTATTACTTACGCTTATTATCGTATCGAGGTTTTTCCACGTATTATTTCCGCTAAGAGGTCCGGTACAAGATATCCAGTCTTCGGGTGCTACGTTATTACCGTCTTGCATTCCATACGGATTGCCTATCGAGATACGAGTATCTTTAGCAGGGATAAGGAATACGTTGAGTACGTCGTAATTAGTTTGTCCATTGCACTTCCAATCGAATGCCAAGTGATAGTCTTTGCCACCCGTCAGGTTCACATAACGTGTAGCGTACGAATAAGATGTTTTTTGTAAGTTGTAATTATAGCTCGTTCCGTCATTCGATATGTAGAGCGATTTGGTGCCTGCTCCGTTGTTCGTTGCAGTGCCTCTCACCCACTTATTAGCTGTCTGATGGCTCGAGAATATTCTCCAATTGATAGTATCGGGAGAGTCTTCAAAGTTGCTCACAATTGCTGGTGGTATATTTTCTGCAGGTATATTGAGCAAAGTACGAGTTTCTGCCCTTTCCCATTTCGATTCTACGGTAGAGCTACCACTCTGGCAAGTGCTCTTTATAAATATCGTATAGTCGGTATTTGGGGCTAGTCCGTTGAAGACTACAGCATTGCTCGTAACTGTCTGCGAATGCAATATAGTATCAGTCGGTTGAGGTTTATTGATTAAGCCCTTGTATATTTTTACGTCATACGACGTAGCCGAGCCTGTCCAAGTAGCATTTACCGACGAATGTGTGTTGTTGAATTTTATATCTCTCACCACTTTGCAAGTCAACATTTGGCACGATGTGAGCAAGCTGAATTTATGTTCTTCCAAAGTATCTTTATTGGTAGTAGTACTAAATACGTTGGTACCGTTGATATAAACTTCGAACGATATATCCTTCGTATGAGTCTTCTTGGAGAACGAAAATTCGTAGTCGTCGGGGCATAGCCTTACCGTTGTCGTATCTGCAAACGAATTAGGCGTATTGCTGGCATACGTTATCTTCTCTATTATTTTTTCACCTTGCTTTATATAAAGTTTCGACGAAGTCCCCCAGCTTACCCCCGTACTGCTTTTTTTCACTACCTTAAGTTGGCACTTCTGGTTCTGCGAGCAGTCTGTCTTGAAAGTATGATTGTTGTACGGTAACCATGCGCTAAACGTATTGTTGTCACACACTTTACGGATGTAATAGTAATATGTAGTACCCGGAGTAAGATTATTTACCGTCTTGCTATTGCCTTGTACATTTTGATTATAGGCTACCTGCGATGGCGTTAATGTCGCCAACTCATTCATATTGCCACTAATATTTTTGGTCGTAATCACCAAATTCCACGTCTGATCTATAACATAAGGCGACTTCCATTTTATATCTACCTTATCGTTGGTAACTCCACTGTGTTTCAGTGAATCGGGTCTCATACACATATCTGCCTCAGTAACTTTTACGGAGTCGATACCTATCGAACCTGTACCATTGAGGTCGCCTTGAGCCATAAATGCAAGATATTTTCCGGCAGCAGGGATACCTGTCAGCACCATAGAATAGTCTGTACCTTGTGGGCTTGCAAAGAACGTACCCAGTGACGCAGCCATAGCAGGGTCGCTATTGCTGCTCGACACCATAAGAGCTACACTCCTATCGGCAGCTCCGATAAGTCTGAACTTCACTTGCAGCTTTTCAGCAGGCTTATTGAATTCGGGCAAGAATGCAAATACCTTAGTATTCTCCTTGTCTTCTTCGTAGTAGGAACTCATTTCTATGTATTTATTTGTAGTCAAAGCTCCCGGAACATTAGATATTATAGGATCGTATTTACCTAGATTATCGTCATCTTCGACTTTTACCAGTGATGTCCAGCAAGGAGGCAGTATTCCGCTCGGTAGGATATCGAAATTATTATTGTATGGCAAAGCTATCGGGTCGCACGTTGTGGCGAAAACAATCGGAACTACATTGAACAGCGAGTGGTTGTCGCCTCCGCAGTTGGCTCTTACATACACATAATATGTCGTACCGGGCGAAAAACTTCCTGCTGCATTCAAAAACGTATCGACAATACAAGTGTCGTTGATAGTAGTGGCTGTCTGATATTCAGGGTTTATGGGAGTAGTAGATACTTTCACATCGTAACTCTTAGCTCCCTTAGTCGACTTCCAATAAATATATGCTCCGTTTTTCGATATATTTTTCACACCTATACCGCTTACCATAGAACAATCGCGAATATCGTAAAACTCTATTTCATCTACAGCTGCAGGTGGTTGTTCGCCTCCGGAATAATCATTTACCCATCTGAATGTCAAATAATATATTCCCGAGTTAGGCGATATGAACGTAGTATCTCTAAGTTGCCAACTATCTGTTCCTGCCAAGTATCGAGAGCCATTAAGGTCTATCCAATCCGACGAAGGAGATATCGAAGCATTCGCTAAACCACCTTTATATTTTTGGGGTACCAGATATGCTCTCATATAGTCGTAATAATAATTACCGCTTTTGTCGCCTTTTCCTTTCCATTTGAACGACAACTTATACTTATTGCCATTTACGAGTCTGAAACTTCTATATGTATACGATTCAGATTTGGTACCATAAGAGGTAGAATAATAATACCTCTTTGTAGTCGTATTATCTGTAATATATAGAGCGTGTTCGCCTCGAGAAACTGCCTGCGGATCGGAGCCGATAGTCCACTTATTGACTGAGGTTGGGGTCGATCCTATTTTCCAGTTGGTATTATCCGAACTTACCTCGAAACTGGTAGTGAACGGGAATGGCGTAACAGGCAGATAAGTATACGTCTTCGTATCTTCACCCGGGCTACATTTCGTTTTTATCTTGAAATAGTAAGGTTGTTCGGAAGCAACATTTATTCCCTGTGCATGGAACTCAGGAGTAGTCACAGTTACGGGAGCAGATAGGCTTCCGATATTTGTACCCCACGATACTTCCCACGAAGTAGCATTTGCTCCTTTTGCCCACTTAACAATAGCTGTAGTACCATTAAGGTCTACGTCGATATCGAACGGAGCAGCGCATTCTACCATCTTGATAGACAGACTATCGACTGCAGCAGCTCCAGTGATAGTACCGCTTGTAGAATTGTTTTTCCAGAAGAATATCACCTTATAACGTCCGCTATTTTTCACAGCAAAAGTACCTACAAAATCTTTCCATTTATTGGTATTTTGATTGTCGAAGACATAGTCTCTGTTATTTAAATTGTCGTTTACTACTCTTATCCATTGTTGTGGAGGAGTATTGTTGTCTTGAGTCATTCCGTTGGGGTTTCCTGCTTCTATCACTTTTTCGTGAATATCGTCGGAGACAACAAATACATTCATTACGTCTTTTTTATCTTCACCGAACGATTTGTATTTGAATGTTATGCCATACACTTCGTTCTTGTCGAGCTCGAATGTCTTGTATGCATATACGTACGAAGTCGGGTCGGGAGTACCGCTATTTCTATATTGACGGTCACTGTTATTGCTCGATATATACATACTCTTCGTACCATCGTATTTATCTTTCGAGCCGATAATCCATTTATTTGTCTGCTGTCCGTTTTCGAAATTCCAAGTATTGGCTCCTTCGAAAGAGTCTGTGAATGGCAAGCTAGACAACACTTGTCGTGTTTGGAATTTTCTCGACAACGCATACGAAGTATTACGTACTGCCCTACAATTCGAGACTATATATAACATATATTCCGTATTAGGAGTAAGCCCGGTGACTTTATACCTATTTGTATCTACCACTATAGGAGTTATACCGGTAGTATCGGGACTCGACATCGGTCTCACCCACAGATACCATTGTGTAGCTCCTCCGACAGGACCGGCATTCCAAGTTACGGTCGCTTGATCTTCCTTTACATCTTTTATTGTCAATTTTTCTACCGTAGAACACGTCATCTCGCGTATGTCCAAATCGTCTATTGCTATCGGTGGATTGTTGTCGATGGTAGTACTCTTGTTTTGCCAACAAAATACGAGAGAGTAGCTACCTGTAGATTGTATCGCAGTACCTGCTACAAAGCGTGTCCACGTCTCATTTTCAGCCAGAGGCTCGTCCGATAGCTTTATCCACGAAGGATCGGGAGCGACTCCTGCCGTAGGCTGTTTTGGATTGCCTTGGTGCACTAAGTATACGGATACGAACGCATCGTCGACGCTACCCTTGCTCTTCCAGAAGAATGTAACCTCTATCCTCTTATTGGCCACAAAGTTGAAACTCTTATATGCATATACCGTAGATGTATGTGCCTGACTATATTTATAATCTATACCATTATTATTGGATATATACAGAGACTTACTGCCACTCCTTTTTTCCTTACTGCCTTTAAACCACTTATTGGTTTGCATACCATTTGCAATTATCCAACGTTTTGCTTCCGAATTGTCTTCGAAGCCGTCGGTATACGGCAAATTCTGAGGTGCCTGGGGGGTAGTAAGTTCGATAGGTCCTATCCACGGACTACCGCAGCTATTCTGTATATAAGCATAATACTTCTGATAGCTTGCCAAATTTGTAACCGAGCCACTCGTACCCTGTACGTTCGCTGCATATCTTTCGGGACTTACTCCACCCGGGTCAGATGTGGGCGATATGTATAAGTTTATATTGAAAGTATTGGTCGGATACAGTGCTTCCCAACTAAAATTAGCTGTAAAGGTAGAGCCCTGATTAGTAACACTTACCAACTTCCCATTCGTAGGAGGTACACAATTGGGAATTTTCTCCAATACATAGTCGTCTATATAAAATGTATTCGGGTCATTTCCGTCGTGCGCGTCTACTTTGAATGCTATATACTTGCCGTTATTAACATTGTTGATCAAATAAACAACCTGTTTTTGCCATACATTCTCATCTCGCAGTTTTATGGATTTAATTTCTTCGAAAGTATTTATATCGTCGGGATTGGTCATTACACCTACTCTGAGGGTACTACCCGCTTTTTCGGACTTAGCCCAGAAATTGATTTGATAATCTTTTATACTCGGCACGTCGTAACCCTTCGATATGGCATAAACAGCTACATATCGAGGACTTGCATACGAAGAGTTGTTGGCATAATATCCCGATAACTTTAGCGATTTAGTACCCGAATGAGCTCCGCCTGCAGCTATTACAGGCATATACTCATTGCTCAATATTGTTTGATTTTCCCAGTCGCCGGTTATGTCGCGTAATCTAAGCCAGCAATTCGGGAAATAATTTACAGGGTAATCCTCAAAGGTTTCTACCTTTGCATTTACGCTATCGGCAGGAGTGGGATTACATCTCGTTCGGAAAGTCATCGAAGACCAATTACTTACGTCTCCACTACCACAATCTGCTTTTACATAACAGTAGTACACTGTGTTAGGAGTCAGGCTTATGCCGGCAGGCGACGTATAAAAGAGAGATAGTCCGTTGGTGGTATTGCCGTCGAAGACATTGGCAGTGGTATTGTCGAGGTTTGGCGTAGCAATAGGCACCGAAGATATTTTCAATGAATATTGCTGAGTAAACTCGCTACCGATCCAACTGATTATAGCCGAAGTATTTTTCACATCCATAGTAGAGAATTTCACAGGAGCAAAACAAGTCCTCTCGGTAAATATTCTTATACTATCCAATGCTATACCTTTTCCATTGGCATAACAATACTCAAAAGCGATCTGAATACTTTCGGGGTCGGTAGTAATATATTGCCGCAACTGCAACCGTATTTTCTGCCATCCATTGATACCCTGGTGATAAGCTCTGATAGGCTGCCACGTACTGTTGGGACCGGGTATACGATAATATAATTTTAGTGTATCTCTGACTCCTGCATTGAACCGCTGCGATGCTATATAAAAAGACAAGAACGGGTCGCGATAGCTGGTAAAGTTATTTATTACCGGCGTTATCAATTTCACAGGTTGCTGGTAGGTGGCAGAGAAGAGTTTCGCCATACGCCTACCTTCAAAAGGTCTGACAGTACCTACTCCTACCGAGTCTACACTCCAAAACGTAGAAGTAGCATTACCGTCTTGAGTCCATCCGTTAGTAGTAAGGTCTCCAGACTCGAAGCCCTCGAAAAAGGCTTGCTGCTGAGAAGATACTACTATTGCCGTCATAGAAAACAATAACGACAGAAATACCTTACATAGAAAGTTTTTCATAACACTTATTTTTTTATTAATTAAAAATACTAGCTTAATACATCATCCTCAATTTATTACATCTCGGAAGAAACTACCCCGAAGATTATAATAAATAGATATAGTCAGGGGCAAAGGTATAAAACTTTTTTTGAAACATAGATTTATTTCTATAAAAAAAACACCGCCATGCCCGCATTTTAACGTTAATTAGTACAAACAAGACACTTTACTAATCGTCAAAAACAAAAATTATCTCTTATGCGGCAAAATCGACTTTAAGTCGGGATGTTCGAAAAGACTATTCCCTTACCACAAGCAGTGTGGCAAAGACAAGTTAATACTATTTTTGCCGATAGCAACAAAAATAGTATTAACTTTGCCATCGTTTATAACCAAGATAATTAATATAGTCTATTAATGAAGAAGCTGCTCGTTGATCTATCGGCATTAGAAGATATTTACCAAGGAATGGGCAATATCGCTCTGAACTATGGCAAACATTTCAAAGAGACATACCGCAGGGCGACTGCCGATTACGACCTTATTTTGCTAGTGCCCAAGAAGTATTTAGGGCAATTCGGTAATGAGGTCAGATACCTCTCGTCGTCGAATTGGCTAAGGCGGCACTGTCGATACTTTTTCCCGAAATTCGACATCTGGCGCAATCTACACCATACGTCGAGGTTCAAACCTTCCGACAAGTCGACTATATATATATACACCATCCACGACTTCAACTGCCTGATGCTCGAATACGAAGGGACGCAGAAAAAGGTAGACCAAAGCTACCGACGTATGATGAGGCACTTGACGAAGGCTAATATCATAGTTACAATCTCCAATTTCGTAGCCTCGCAGCTTGAGCAGTTCCTCGACGTACGAGGCAAACAAGTGGAGATGATTTACAACGGAGTGGAAAAAATCGTCGACAACCCAGCCTCGAAGCCTTGCTGCAGCGACGACATAAAGAGCCCTTTCTTCCTGTCGATAAGTGCTTGCCGTCCAAGCAAAAACTTCCATATCCTGCTCGATATGATGAAGCTTATGCCCGACAAAAACCTCTACCTCGTAGGCAATGACAACAACGAATATGGCAAAATGCTACGGAAACGTATCGAAGACGAGGCAATCACCAACGTACACCTTACGGGCAAGGTCTCGGAGGCGGAGAAGGTATGGTTCTATGCCAATTGCGAGGCATTCCTATTTCCGTCGTCGTTCGAGGGGTTTGGGCTGCCCGTAATCGAAGCGATGCAGTTTGGCAAACCCGTGTTTTCGTCGTCGCAGACAAGCCTGGCAGAGATAGGCGGCAGCTGTGCCTATTTTTGGGACACGCTCGAACCGACAGCAATGAAGCAACTCATCGACGAAAAACTGGCGCGATTCTACGACAACCCTCAATACGCCGCCGAAGAGAAGATATATGCTGACACATTCTCGTATAAGAGACATTTCGAGGCATACGACCGACTTTATTCTACGATATTAAATAAATAGTCTTGTTTATGAAAAATAATTTGGTTTCTGTAATCATACCCGTGTACAACGGCGAAAAGTACATCAAAAATTGTTTGGAAAATGTGCTCAGCCAAACGTACAAGAATCTGGAAATAATCGTCGTCGACGATGGTTCTACCGATAGATCTGCCGAGATAGCAGCAGGATATCCCGTAAAAATAGTTGCACACGAACGCAACAGCGGACTGTCTGCCGCCCGCAACACGGGCATCGACAACGCCCAGGGCGATTATATACATTTTATGGATGTCGACGACCTGCTTAATACCGACTTTTACAAATCTATGGTAGAGGCTATTGTCTCCACAGGTTCGGACATTGCCTGCAGCGGCGTCATACACGAACAGGCAAGATACAAGACACAACTCTTCCGTAAGCAGAAAGTATACACTTCGACCAAAGATAAGCTGACGGCTACATACGTGGGTAAATGGGGTTATGTGTGGCGGTATCTCTACCGACTCGATTTTTTGCGTAAGCACAATATGCGGTTCGAGGTGGGACGTTTTGTGGAGGATTTGTCTTTTTCGTTGCCGTCGTTGTACTTTGCAGAAAAGATAGTAACTGTGCCCGGAGCGGAATATCTATATGTATTCGTCCAAAATTCCATCATCAACAATCCCGACAAAGCCCACCACGCAAAAGTAAAAGCCGACGCAAAGCACGCACAAAAGATAATACTCGACTTCGCACGCTCGCACGGCTTCCGCATTCCGGGGCTCAACACGGGCGTCTGGCGCTATATTCTCCGCAAGGTGTGGGTGAAAATATTCCGCAACAATATAACGGGATTTTCCGAGACGAGTCGATAAAAACAAATATTAACATCGGTTTTTTTCACAGAAAAGCTATAAATATGCAACAAATTACTACCTTTGCCGTCAAGTATTACAAATAATAAAGATATATTTCTTATGAGAAGACACAGTTTAGTTTTATTTTGTTTTGCGATACTGACAATCGCAGGCACTATTGCTGCAGAAGCACAGACAAAGAAAATCAACAAAGCGAAACATGACAGTGTGGTGTGCCACAACCGACACTGGCAGTTTTCGTGGCGAGGCGGTTACAACCTACTCACCATGCATCCAGATGCCCTTAGGATGGCAAAAATGAGGGGAGGCGCATATATGGGCTTCGGTGTCGACCATTATTGGAAGTGGTTCGGAGTCGGAGCTGACGTAGACTATGTAGTAGGTACTCCCAAATTCAGCGAAACGGTCGACGGCAGGCTGAAACACGGAATCTATGGAAACAACTGGATAATGGATGATCCTTTTTTCAATAGACTATTTTTCGGAATAGGTCCTGATTTCCGCTTACCATCGTCGTGCTGTCCGAAGATGATACTCGAGTTCAATACTCGCGCCGGCATAACCGTAGTCAACGGTGGTGCTCTAAGCGTAAGAGCATACAACAATCCTGCACTCGAGATACCAATGTACTCGATAAACTCGTACGAGCAGACAGTATTCGCGCTCAAAGGTCAACTACGCTTCACATACTACGTTACAGAAATGCTCGGATTAAGCCTCGGCGGATACTATCTCCACAACTTCGGTGTGAGACATACCGACAATATCACAACCGACCTGAAAAACTATCTGTCGCTGTCTGAAGTAGGAACTCGCAGTGTAGATAAATTCGTTGGTTCGGCAGGCGTATTCGGAGGTATAACACTTCGTATATGCTCCAAAGAAAAGGTTCTTCGCCAACCTGAGCCGACTCCGGTAGTAGCTGTTCCACAAGAACCTAAAAAAGAAGAACCCAAACCCGCACCACAGGAAGCTCCTAAAAACACCGAATACAAAACGCTGGTAAAAGTTACTACCGACGGAGGAAAGACACCTATTTCCAATGCCACTGTAAGCGTAAGAAACAAAACTACCGGAGCTACGCAACAATTCATAACGAACGACAAGGGTGAGTATTCGATGGAACTAAAATCTAACGAAGAATTCGATATTACGGTAGATACAAAAGGTTACTTACCTTCGGAAACAAAGGTTGTAGCTCAGAAATCGGACGACGCTGCATTCAACGACCATCTCGACCTCAACTTCGACCTCAAACGCATAAAAATAAAAGAGTCTATTGTGCTCGAAAATCTCCTATACGACTTAGGCAAAGCGACTATCAGACAAGAAGGATACACTGTATTGGAAAGGGTTGTAACCTTTATGAACGACAATCCAGAGGTGAAGATAGAGATATCGTCGCACACCGATAGCCGTTCGTCGGACGCATTCAACAAGAAACTGTCGCAGCTCAGAGCCAACAACGTAAAACAGTACCTTATCGATAAAGGTATCGACGAAAGCCGTATAAAAGCTATCGGATACGGTGAATCGAAACTGCTCAATAAGTGCAAAGACGGTGTAAAGTGTACCGAAGAAGAACATCAGGTAAACCGCCGTACCGAAATGCATATCATACAATAAATAAAATGATTATATGAATATGCAAAGGGACAAGCCGTGAGGTTCGTCCCTTTTTTGTACCATTATTTATTTGAAGCTAAAACGTAGGAGGCGAACAATCATTAGCATAAAAAACACCACTCTTATAAACAGCCAATAAACAAGTGTCGGTAAAGAATAAAAGTTCTTGACGTCGCAAGCAAAAACTGCCGACGTCGCCGACAAAATTTCTTGACGTCGCCCCGTTTCGGCGGTGACGTCGCCTCTGAAATTTCTCGACGTCGAGAAATTTACGGCTCGACGTGCGGAATTTTATTCAAAAAATAGCGACGTAAAACCCTGATAAGCAACGCCTATTTTTTTCTCCCTGACGCAGCAAAATTTTCTCACTGAAGCCCGTAAATTTCTTCACGGGAAGAAATAAATTTTCTCCCTGAAAGAAATATATTTTCTCACGGGAAGAAATTTCGCTCCTCACGGGAAGAAATTCTGACGCTCACTGAAAGAATCATAACTCTTATGTTATGAGGCTATTAGGTTCGACGATACGAGGGAACAAAGCGCTTAAGTTTGCCTATCACCTGTTTGTATCGGTCGAAGTCGATTGTCATAGTGTCTTTGGCAGCCTTGTAGGTAAGCCATATACCTATCGGCAGCAGTATCGCCGACGAGAACCACATACCTTGCCACACCTCCCATTTGCCTTCGGTCGCCATCTTTTGCGACATAGTATTTATGATATAATACAAGATGAAGAGAATGATAGCAACCACAGTCGGCAGCCCGATACCGCCTTTGCCGATGATAGCCCCGAGCGGTGCTCCGATGAAAAAGAAGATGACACAGGCAAAGGATAGCGTAAACTTCAGATGCCACTCTATATTATGGGTGATAAAGAAGTTATCGGCATCGGATATGATGATAGTATTGTAGCGTACTGTCGAAATTTTGCTCTCAACCAAGTTCGATGCCCTACGTGCTATCACTTCGAGCGTCTCTTGTGGAGTAGCCGAACTTACGACCGAATCGACGTTGATATGGTCGAGCTTCTGCGACAAAAGTCGCGACGAGGATTCGGTATCGGAATAGTCGCTGCCATCGGCAATATAGGCGGGAGTTTCTTCTGTAAGCTGACTATAGAAATGTGCTTTGAGTGAGTCGCGTACGACGGAAATAGAATCGATGCCCGCAACCAGACGGCTTATGTTTTTGCTTATATGTTGGTCTGCCATAATATTCTCGTCGAGTTCCTTGAATCCGGTATAAAAGTCGAAAAGCAGTTCTTTGTATTTGAACGATTCGCGGCGATAGGGGATAGTAGTGCTGCCCTCTTGGCTGTTCTGTACGTTCTCGAACGATTCGCCGTTGTTCATCACTATCTTTAGGTACTTTTTGTCTTCGGTAGTGAGTATCATCACCGTATCGGCACATGTGATAGAGGCGTTCTCGAAGCCTCGCGAGAAGTCGTAAATCATCACGTCGAGCATTGCCCGCCGCTTTTTGTCTTTACCCCGAGCATAAATATTGACGTTTCGTATACCCGAATAGAACTCACCGACAGGTATCTCTATCTCAAGAGCCTTGTCTTGGAACGAAAACATAAGAGTCCACATCCTTTTCTGAGCTATCGGTATCACGTAATTAGAGTAGAAAAACGACCCAATAGCAACCAAAACGATGAATGTTATCAACGGTCGCATTATACGAAATAGCGATATCCCAGCCGTTTTCATCGCTATCAGCTCGAGGCGTTCGCCCAGATTACCAAAGGTCATAAGAGCTGCCAGCAGGATAGCAAGCGGTAGAGCAATAGGTGTCGACGAAAGCGAGGCATAGAAAAGAAACTTTGCCATAACGTCGATAGGTATACCCTTACCCAGCATATCGTCGATACGTAGCCACACGAATTGCATCACTATAACGAAAAGAGTGATGAAAAACGTTACCATCAGCAACGCAAGAAACTGCCGAATAATGTATATATCTAACTTCTTAACCCCAAACATCTGGCAACAACCGAACCAATAGCTTATTTTTTGCTCGTTATGCGATGAGAGCCTCGGCTACTTCTTGCCGCTTTGCCTGCCCAAGCAGTACTTCTACTATCTTCAGAGCAAACTCTACGGTGCAGCCCGGTCCTCGCCCCGTTATCACGTTGCCGCCGACGGCGACACGCTTGTCGACTACCTTGGCTCCTTGCAGATATCCTTCGAAGCCGGGATAGCAGGTCGCCTCCTTACCTTCGAGTATACCGAGTTTACCAAGTAGCGATGGAGCGGCACATATAGCAGCTATCGGCTTGCCTACATTGTTCTGACTTACGAGTAGTTTATTGAGAAAATCGAATTCGCCCAGACGTACCGTGCCGCCGGGCAGTATTAGTATGGAGCTGTCGGAGTAGTCGTTGGCTTCGAGTAACGTATCGGCAGTTACCACGATGCCGTGCGAACCTTCGACCTGTCTCGAGGATTCGACCGATACGGTAACGACGTTTAGTCCCGCTCTGCGAAGTACGTCGATGGTTGCTATGGCTTCTATCTCTTCGAAGCCTGTGGTAAGAAAGATATAAGACGGTTTCATACGATTTGTAAGATTGTTGTTTGTTATAAATAATAAGGTTTGCAGCCCTACCCGATGGTATGGCTACCGTATCAATTGAGCTTGAAATTGTAGATTATCTGCCCGTATACTACGCCTTTGCCTGCCGAGAACTTAGTTCGGCGAGCCGATTCGAGCGTAGCATTTCTTAACGATTCGTCGGCAATCGTAGTGGGCGATCCTATAGAGGCACTGATGACGTTGCCCGCATCGTCGACACGTATCTTCACCGTAATTTTGCCCTCTACATTCTCTCTGTAAGTAGGTTTTGATATTGTTCCGCTGAGGTTGCGTCCCTCGAGACTCCACGTATTACCGTTCGACGTACCTTTGCCGAAAGGATTTCCCTTGGTGCCGCTTCCGACGCCGTCGCCAATGCCCGTGCCTTGTCCGGAGCCACTGCCCGAACCTGTACCCGAACCCAGACCGAAACCACCGCTGCCGCTGCCGCCGCTATTGCCGAAGGCACTAAGTCCGAGACTTTTTGCTCGGCTCGACTTTGCTTGCTGTTCGGCTGCCGTGCGTCGACGAGCCTCCTCCTGTGCTGCCCGTTGCCGCTCCAAGTCTGCTTGGTCTGCGGTACCTTTACCGCTACCGCCACTCGAAGCAGATACTACCTCGTCGCCGTCTTGGGTGAGAGTATTATCCGACGACGACTCGCTCGAAGAGGCTGCCGCAGCCGACACTTGCGGCTTAAGTGCTGCCGCAGGACGTTCCGAGAAAGAGGGAGCCTCTATTTGTTTGGCATAGAAATCACCATCGGGAGTGCCGGCAAGGTCGCCTCGCTGTCCGCCCGACGAACCGCCGACTTCGCCGTCGGGGTCTACACCGTAACCTACCTCTATGCCTTGCTCGGCTATGGGCGGCGACGGTATCATGAGTTTAAACCACAAAAGCAATAACAATATCGCCCCCAAAGTCAATATAGTTCCTATCGAAGCATAAACGTCTTTCTTGGGCATACTCTATTTATTACTTGTATTAATGGGTGAATGAATTATAATGCAAAACGATACTTACTTGTCTTTCTGTGTAAAAAGTATCATCTTTGTTTTTAGCTTATTACCTATATCAAACAGATTTACGACGTCTTGCAGATTGAGCGACTTATCGGCGTGTAAGAGTACGATAGTCTCTTGGTCTCTCTTCTTCTCGAGTTCTCGAGCTATCATCGGCTCTATCTGCTCGAAAGGCACTTCGAGGTCTTCGACGAAATATTTGAGGTCGGCCGTTACCGTAAGGTTCACCTGATTGCGAATAGCGGCATCAGACGAGGTCTTACTGCTCGGCAATACCACCTTCATAGTAGCAGGGGCTATCATAGTGGCTATGATAAGGAAAAACAACATCAGGAAGAACATAATATCGTTCAACGACGCCGTATATACCTCTGCATTGCGTGGCTTCCTTCGTTCTATCTTCATAATCTTTTGCTATTATCAATAATCAATCGACTACTTCTTGCCGCCTCCGCGAAGCATATTCACCAAATCGTTGGAATATTTATCCATATTTGCCACAATAGTATCGATACGTCCGTTGAGCAGATAGTATCCGGCATAGGCAACAATACCCACAAACAGCCCCACGGCAGACGATACCATCTTCTGATAAAGTCCGTCGGCAATAGTGGCTATCTCGAACTCGTTGGTCTGGGCAATACGGAAAAAGATATTTATAACACCGAAAATCGTACCCAAGAAACCAAGCATAGGAGCTACCGATGCAGTAATACTGAGCCAATTAAGATGCTTTTCCATACGGGCTACCTGCTGAGTGGCTTCGCCTTGCATAGCAGTCTGCACCGCCTCGATATCGTTGTTTACCTGTCCGAGTCCTGCCTCTACGACCTTGCTGTAAGAGTTCGTGCTAGCTTGGCAGAACTTCTCGGCACTATCGAACTTGTATTCGTACACCAAGTCTTTGATACGGGCAAACCACACGGAGTCGGTCTTACCCAATGTCTTCAATACTACCATTCGCTCTATTATAACATAAATAGACAGAGCAAACAGCAAAAACAAGGGCAGCAATATCCATCCGCCTTTCAATAAAAGGGTAAAATAGCTGTCCGAAATTTCGGCAACGGGCTGTTGCATTGTCTGTGCAGCAGCTGCTACTGCCTGATGAACGGTGTCTTGTACACCTGCGGGAACTTGTAATAACATATTTCGATTATTTGTTTTTTGATTTTTAAAAAGAGTCTTTTTATCGGCTCTCTATACTATTAAACGTTTTTTGTATTCAGCTATGGTCTTTTCGAGCCCCATATACAGAGCGTCGGCTATAAGGGCATGCCCGATACTGACCTCCGACAGAGTTGGGATTTGACTTGCGAAATATTTTAAGTTGTCAAGATTAAGGTCGTGTCCGGCATTTACCTTCAGACCACACTTTCGGGCTACTTCTGCAGCTCTGACGAAGTCTTTTACTGCGGCCTCCGGATTGGTACCGTATGCCGAAGCATAAGGCTCGGTGTATAGCTCTACTCTGTCGGTATTAGTTTTGGCTGCCGCCTCTATATTTGCAGTATCGGTACCGACAAAGATAGATACTCTCACTCCGAAATCTTTGAAGTGAGATACCAAGTCGCTCAAATGATTCTGGTACTTTATGCAGTCCCAGCCGGCATTGGAGGTGAGAGCGTCGGGAGCATCGGGCACGAGCGTTACCTGATTGGGTTTGATTTTTTCTATCAAATCTATGAACTTACCTTCGGGGTTGCCCTCTATATTGAACTCGGTAGTGAGATTCGATTTGAGTACGTAGACATCGGAGTATCTGATATGTCGTTCGTCGGGGCGGGGGTGTACAGTGATACCGTCGGCTCCGAAACGCTCGCAGTCGAGAGCTACTTGCAATACATTCGGTACATTACCGCCACGTGCATTGCGGAGTGTGGCTACTTTGTTTACATTTACGCTCAAACTAATCATTATTCTCTATCTGTCTACTACTTTTTTTAAAAATTTATCTGTCTATTTTGTATCGGCATTCAGAACGAATCTATTATAGCCACGAAATCGTTGGCTTTCAGAGATGCTCCGCCTATAAGTCCGCCGTCTACATCGGGTTTGCCGAAAAGTTCTCGGGCATTCGACGGATTGCAGCTACCTCCGTACAATATGGTAGTATCGTCGGCTACCTGTTTTCCGTAACGGGCTGCAACAAGCTGACGGATAAAAGAGTGTATCTCCTGAGCCTGTTCGGATGTGGCAGTAAGCCCCGTACCTATCGCCCAAACAGGTTCGTAGGCTATCACTATCTTCGAAAACTCGTCTGCCGAAAGCTGAAAGACAGAGCCCTCGAGCTGAGCCTTTACAACGTCGTTTTGCTTGCCTGCTTGGCGTTCGTCTTTAGTCTCGCCGATACAGAATATCGGACGGAGTTTATTTTCGAGAGCCAACGTAACTTTTTGCTTCAACATTTCGAAAGTCTCGCCGTAATAGGTTCTACGTTCGGAGTGCCCGATAATGCAATACTGAGCACCGGTAGAGGCTACCATTGCAGCCGACACCTCGCCCGTATAGGCTCCCGAAGCTTTATCTGCACAGTTTTGGGCAGATAGCTTTATATTGGTCTCTTTGAGTTTCTCGGCTACCGAAGTAAGATGTATGAACGGAGTCCCTACTATTACCTCGCATTTAGGGGTTTTCCCTTTCAATAGAGCTTTTAGGTCGTCTACCAAAGCTATACCCTCTTCGAGGGTTTTATTCATTTTCCAATTTCCTGCTACTATGTTTTTTCTCATAATCGCTTCAATTTATGGTCTTATCGAATTAAACGTTGTTTTTTTGCAAAAATTGTTCAAAAGATTTTTTTGAGTTACGTCCGTTCCACTTACTTACGACAGTCCCTTGTTTGATTATTATCACTCCCGGATTGGCACGAATCATCGTTTTTAGCGGTATTGCATCCATCTCACAGAAGGGGAAAAGTGTGTTGTTGGTCTGAGCAAAACGGTCTATCTCTTCGGGCGAAGAAGCCGTAAGAGCAACCACCCGATAGCCCTTTTCCGACATCTGTACGTAAATCTGATTTAGGTCTTCGATGGCTTTTTCGTTTGCAAGGCTAAGATTGTACATTACGAACATTACCACGTAGTTGCTATCGGTCAGAATATCTTCGGTAATATCGCCCTGCTCGGGGTCGAATATCAGAAAGTCGTGTACGGGCGGCTCGTAACCGCGCTTTATCAGCTTAGTATTCTGCGACACATACTCCCAGTTGATGGTATCGTTCCACGGAGCATCGTTGAGCGAAGCAAATGTTTTCTCTTCGCCAGAAGTACGGTTTTTGTATATAAACGTAGTCTCGTATTCGTCAAGCGGAGCACCGTCGGGTATCTTCATTTGCTCGGGAATATTATTGCCCACCTTATATGGAAGATAGTCTATAAGAGGCAGATTCAGAAGACAATACCACGATATCGCCACGGAGAAGCCAAAAAACGAAGCAGCTATCAGACTTGAGGGCAACGGCGACAAATACGGCTTATGATATTTTTCGAAATATAGTATTGCCACTATCATAGCCATAAGAACGATATTTTTCCAGAAAGTAGCCCAATTCGAGAGTTTTATGGCGTCGCCGAAACAACCACAGTCGGAGACGGCATTCGTAAGAGCGAGCCACAGCGTAAGTGGCGTCATTACAAGCATAAATCCGAACGCACTCCACGAAAATATTTTAAGATAAATACCCGTTATCATACCCAGTCCGATGGCAAACTCCAAAGCTATCATTAGTATGCTCAAAACCAATGTAGGATAGTAAACCTGCGGCAACCCCATAGCTTGGAAATAATCGAGCATCTTGTATGTATGCCCCAGAGGGTCGATTGCCTTGACAAAGCCCGAATATATGAATACCACGCCAAACAATACGCGAAGTATCATTCCTACGACACGAAACGACGTCGCTTGCTCCTGCTTTACAAGCTTCGACTTAAGTTCTTGATTAATGTTGTTTATTTTATTGGTTATCATTACTTTCTTCCTCCAGACATTTTATCATATAAAAAACGGCATAGTTGACCATATCATAATAATTTGCATCGATACCTTCCGATATGAGTGTGATGCCGTGATTGTTTTCGATAGTTTTTGTCCGATTTATCTTTTGAAGTATGAGGTCGGTATACGACTGCACTCTCATAAGACGCCAAGCCTCGTTGTAGTCGTGGTTTTTTGCCATCATAAGTTTCTTTGCCTCAGCCACGAAACGGTCGTACCATTCTATCGCCTCCTCTTCGCTTGTATCGATAGTATCCGAATACCCGAGCTGTATCTGTATCAGACCGATAACGGAATAATTCACTATTCCTACGAGCTCCGAAAAAATATCTTCGTCGACAGCCATCACTCCTGCCTGCTCTATGTGGCGGATACGGCTCGCCTTGATAAATATCTGGTCTGTAACCGATTCCTGCCGCATAATACGCCACGCCGAACCATAATCGGTGAGCTTTTTTACGAAAACACCCCGACAAATGCTTATAGCTTGGTCGTATTGATATTCGGTAGTCATATTCCTATAATATTTGTTGCATTGCAAGAATCTCGATAATAGAGACCGACGACACTACTTTACTTTTGTCTCTATATAATCGCAAAACTGGCTGAATGTCTTTACCTCAGCCATCTCTTCGGGTTTTATTTTCACGCCAAAGTTTTTCTCTACTATCACTACGATATCTACAAAATCTAGACTATCGATACCTAAGTCGTCTTTGAGAAGTGCATCGGGTGTAATGACACTCTCATCGACCTCAATATCTTCTACCAAAAAATTCTTTACTTTCAGTTCTATTTCTTCTCTTGTCATATTTTTTACCATTAATATGTGTTGATATGCAACTGCTTGCCATACGGCAAAACGAAGTTGCAAAGTTAATAAAAAATAACCACAGAAACAGCATACATCCGAAATCAGTCTACGATGACTGTCTCCGAGAACGAACCTGTATTCAGTTCTCGCCTGATAGCCAAAAGCTCGCTTCGTATTGCCATGAGTCGCTCGGCTATGCTGCGTCGCGACGTAGTCTTACGTTCGTCGTTTACAAGTTTTTGCTTGGCTCCTTTCACTTTATAGCCTGCATCGCGTCGGAGATATTGTATATTTTTCAGTGTCTCTATATCCTTAGCGGTATAGTATCGTATATTGTTGACTGTATGAATATTGAGCTTAAAGTGCTTCTGCCAAAAACGCAGTGTAGCATAAGACTCTCCCAATATGGCAGATACCTCCGATATTTTGTAATATAGTTTGTCGTTCATAGTCGAATACTGCGGTTTATCTTTTACAGCTGCAAAAGGTCGTCCATAGTGAAATATCCCACTTTATCGTCGATAAACTCTGCCGCTACCACAGCACCGAGAGCGAAACCTTCTCTCGATTTTGCTTCGTGTGTAAGAGTTATCGTATCTTCGTGGCTTTCGTATCTAATAGTGTGTATACCACACACATCGCCTTGTCTGATGGCGGTTATCTCTATCTTGTCGTGTTCTCTCTGTGGCGAGAGTGTCCAGCCGTTTTTACGGCTTAGCTCGTCAGCCACTACTTCGGCAAGCGTAACGGCAGTACCCGAAGGAGCATCTTTTTTGTGGATATGGTGTATCTCTTCGATATCTACTTCGTACTGAGCAAATCGGTTCATCAGCCGAGCCATTTTGCGATTTATAGCCCAGAAAATATTTACTCCCACACTGAAATTCGACGCCCAGAAAAGCGACTTGCCATCGGAGCGAAGTGTCTCTAATACCGATGGCAGCGCCGATGCCCAGCCTGTGGTACCGCATACTACTTTTACGTCTTGCTCCCAAGCGCGTTTGATATTGTCTACCGCCGTCTGAGGAGTAGTGAATTCGAATGCTACCGAGGCAGACCGAAAGGAATCACTATCGAAATCGGCCACGTTGTGTGTGTCGATTATCGATACTATCTTGTGTCCTCGCTGCTTTGCGATACGCTCGAGCAGTTGCCCCATTTTTCCGTAACCTATTATAGCCAAATTCATTGCACAGTTTTTTTTAGATAATAATTTTATCGATGAATCATCTTACACCCATGAGCCGACGTACTCCCTCGATGGTCTTAGCTGCACTATGGCGTGCTTTTTCGGCTCCCTCCTCGATGATAGTTTCGAGATACTTGTCGTTTGCCTTTATGTCGTTGATAGCTAAACGTATCGGGGTAGTAACTTTGATAATATCTTCGGCAAGCTGCTTTTTGAGATCACCATAACGAATTTCGGCACTATTCCACTGTCGGTCGAAGTGCTCGACCACTTCAGGCGCAGATACTACTCGCATTATGGTAAAGAGGTTTTCTATATAATCGGGCTTAGGCTGATTCGGTACCGCGACTCCGCTATCAGTGAGTGCCCGCTTCACTTTTTTCTCTATATCTTTCGGCTCATCGATAAGATAAATGGCGTTGCCTTCGGACTTGCCCATCTTGCCCGAACCATCGAGTCCGGGTATTTTGACAAGCTCTTGCCCAAAACTGAACGGCTCGGGCAGTGTGAAAAAATCGGTACCATATCGGCTGTTGAACCGCTGTGCGTAGTTGCGAGTCATCTCCAGATGTTGCTCTTGGTCTTTGCCTACGGGTACGAAATCGGCATTGTGTATCAGTATATCTGTCGCCATCAATACAGGATAGGTGAGCAGACCTGCATTTACGTTGTTTGGATTCTTACGAGCTTTGTCTTTGAAAGAGACTGTCTTTTCGAGTTCGCCCAGATATGCCTGCATATTAAGGAGCAGGTAGAGTTCGGCTATCTCCTTTATATCGGACTGTACGTAGATAGTAGATCTCTGCGGGTCGAGACCACACGCTATATACTCCGCCAGAATGTTTTTCACATTCTCTTTCAACATCTTGGGATCGGGGTGCGTCGTAAGCGAATGCCAATCGGCGATGAAGAAAAAACATCGGTGATGCTCCTGCATCTTCAAAAAATTCACCATAGCACCGTAATAATTACCCAAATGCAGATTGCCTGTGGGGCGAATACCGCTAACGACAGTTTTTTCCATCTATTACTATTTTTGTCTGTATAAAATTATTAGAAAAATCGAGAAACAAAGGTAATATTTATAACGACAAAACGACTAAAGTCTGATAGTAATTTTTCAAATAACAGCCTTTTACTATTTGATATTCAAAACAAAAAAGTACGTTTCAACGTCTTCTAAACTATTTTTTCTTGCCTCGGAAGCAAAAACTTCGCCTTACTTCCCGTAAAGCCTTATGATGCACACAATTAAAGATAAGCGGCTAAAAACAGCCAATTCACTGGAATTGACAGCACCGACGGCATGCATATCTCGTCTGGGCTTCATCTACGAAACCTATTTATTATCAGACGTCTGAGGTATTTCAGTAAAGAATAAACGTAAAAAAAACAATATTCGAACCGATTTATTATGCCGCTATTATAGGCAACCTGTATATTCTTAATTTCTCCTTGCTGCATTTTCTTCATATTCGAAGATAGCCCCGAAAAGCCAAAACTTGGTTTTCCCCCGCCGGTGATTACTAAACTTTCGTTTAACAAATAGCAGTTGTTTCGCTTGCAAAATCTTATCCAACACTCGGCATCCTCCATAAAATGTCGATTTTCTTCAAAAGCAATTTTTCTCTCACTATCATTCTTAACGATAACGGAAGGCGTAGGGAAAAAGTTCTTAAAAAGCAACATCTTGGGACTTATCCTCGTGAGGTGTCTAAATTTCAATCCGAAAAGGCTCTTAATGTGTTCTCCGTTTCTGTTTGTCCCCAACAAATCGGCATCTGCATTTTGCTGAAAAACAGCGATTTGCTTTTCGATTTTTTCGGGCAACCACTCGTCGTCGCTGTCGAGAAAAGCGATATAGTCGCCCTCGGCTTGTCTGAGAGCCGCATTTCTCGCTGCAGACACGCCGCCATTTGGCTGGCTTACAACGGAAATATCCATTTGAGGATTGTCTGCCATATAGTTATCTACTATCTCACGCGAATTGTCGTCGGAACCATCGTCGACTATCAATATCTGATAGCCACACCTATAGGTCTGACGCTTTACCGAATCCAATGCACGCACGATAGTAGCGGCAGCATTGTACATCGGTATCACAACGGATATTACAAGCTCGGTACTTTTCACGGTATAGCGTAAACTACTCTATTGGTGTATATTATTCATCGACCTACATAAAAAAGGCGATGCAAAGGTATATCATTATGGAAACGAACACTCCACGTAAATAGTGCCATTTATCGAACATATTAAGCAAGAAAACGGCAATAAAATTCGGTACCATCGAGATTAAGATAAGGTTGGTAAGTACGTTCGATACGCGGAAAAACTCCAATACGTCGCCCAGCCTGTCGTCGCCGTGATAAAAACTCTTGTAGAATATCGAAGCAAAGATAAGCGGCACTACAAGCCCCGCCAACACAGCCACAAAAAACTGTACAACAGGCTTTTGCATAAAACCTTTTGTCTTATTTTCTTCCATCATTTATCAGAAAGTTAAAGTCTTTAGGAGATTATAATCGGTAAGGTCTGTCTGGACGGGCTGTACCGAGATTAAGCCCTCGCCCAGAGCCCATTCGTCGGTATCGACCGCCCCGGGTTCTTCGTTGCTGAAAGAGCCCGTAAGCCAAAAACAGTGTTTATCGAACGGTGTGAGGGTCTTCATAAACTCGTTGCTCCACAAACCGGGAGCTTGGCGACATACCTTGATACCTTTTATCTCACCCACAGGAGCGTTTACATTGAGGCACACTCCCTGCGGCAACGACCAGGCAAGCACACGCTCTACGATATGGCGGAAGTGAGGCAAAGCCTGCGAGAAGTCGGCATCGTCAGAATGGTCGCAGAGCGACAAACCGATACTGGGAGCACGGTGCAGAGCTCCTTCGATAGCGGCACCCATCGTACCCGAATATATGACGTTGATAGACGAATTGGAGCCGTGATTGATACCCGAAAGTACAAGGTCGGGTACCCGCTCGACATCGGGCAATTGCTGCGAAAAGGCGAGCTTGACGCAGTCGGCAGGCGTGCCTGTGCACGATATTATCCGCAAACCGTCTTCTACTTGTATGTCGTCGTACAGCAGCGGACGCGTTACGGTCAGAGCACTCGACTGTCCGGAGCGTGCTTTGTCGGGAGCCACCACAAGTATTTCTCCCAACGGTCGCGCCAATTTTATCAGTTCCGATATTCCTTTCGAAAACACACCGTCGTCGTTAGTAATCAGTATCAAAGGTTTACTCATCTTATCTTCGGTTTTCTTTTGTCTAATATATTAGAAATAAAACAACAAGCAATTTACCACATATTATCGAACATAGTCCATAACATATCGCCGAGGCTCCAAGCACGTTGCAGGGCGGTATTGGCACACGAATTGCTGTATGAATCGAGTATCTCGGTTACCTTGCCGTAATCTTTGGCTCTATACGCCTCCAAAGCGAGCCGGTCGGTCTCTGCGGCACCGTCGATAAACTCTTTTTGCAAAGGTGCAAACTCTTTTTCTACCACAGGCGACATATCGCCCCAACGTTTGGCAGCTATTGTTCCAACGCGGTTGAAGACCCACCAAGCGGCATTGCGAGAAAAACCCGTCTGGCGACCGTCGGTCTCATACTCTTTTGGCAACGAGGTAATACCCATATACAGAGGCACGTATATCGACGAGGCGACGTTGTCGAGAGCAAACCAAAGCAGCCCGCCTATGGGGTCGGGCATATCGCTACGGCACTGAATAATGGTGGCGTAGATGGTGAAATATACGGCAATGGTGCGTTCGCCCCGCCAGTGCCAACCACCGTTGATTTTCATAAGTTTCTGCTCGTCTGCCTTCATAAACGGGTTTGCTACGGGCGAGATGACGGTTTTGCCGTCTTTGTCGGTAACGGTGAGGTTTTTACGCATATCGTATTCTGTCCCTTGATAATAATCTTTGAAGACCTCCATCATCTTCTCTTTGGTAACCTTAGCATCGGGTTTGACCGAAAACGGGTAGTTTTCTTGATTGGGGTCGAGTCCCAGAGATGGAGCCATCAGGTCGAATACACGCCATTCGCGACGGCGACAGGCAAGGCTCATTCGGGTATCGGGAGCGTAGGCGTAGGCGAAACGAAACGGTTCGCCCGATTTTTTGTTCCAGAAACCCATCTCTTGGGCGACAGAGAAAATATTGTCGGAGGCAGCGAAGAAGTCTTTGTTGCGGAGGTCTATCTCTCTTATCGTCGAGGCATTGGCATTGACTGCAATGTGGTCGTCGGGGACGCGTTGTGCTACCCAGACAGCACCGACTTTGCCTTTGCCCGGACCGACTATCTCAAGGTGCCACACTTCGTTTTTGTCGGCTATGGTGAGTGCTTCGCCGAAGTCGTTCCAGCCGTAGCGCTTGAGTAGATCGCCTGCCAGAGCTATCGCCTGCCGAGCCGTAGAGCAGCGTTCCATCATCAGTTCGCACAGAGCGGTACAGTCGATAAGACCTGCGTCGGACTGGAGCTCTTTACGTCCCGTAAAAGTAGATTCGCCTATCGCCAGCTGATGTTCGTTGAGGCACGGGTATGCGGTAGAGAAATACTTGTATGTATGAGCCACTTGCGGTATCTCGCCCGTACGGACGAAGTCGTACTTTTTCATCTTGCCGTACTCGTCTTTTTCGGGAGTAACGCGTCGGAATATTGTTTTGGTAGCTCCCTTAGCGTGGTCGGCAGCGGGGACTATCAAGATATTCGTCCTGGTACGTCCGCTATCGTCTGTATGCGAGGTAATTACAGAGCCGTCGGCTGAGGCTTTCTTGCCCACCGTTATCGAGGTGCACTCTAAAGTAGGGTCGGCATCGGCATTGTTGTCTACAACGTTATACGACTGAGCATTAGCCACCGACAGACCCGGTGCGATAAATATTATCGACAGAAATATTTTTTTCATTGGTTATACTGAATATTATTAATTTAAGAAACGAGCAGCAAAGGTAACAAAAAAATCGTAGGTAGCTCACAACTCCCGTCCACAACAAAACTTTATCGGCAAATACTGTTTATTTTCTTACCAC
Source organism: Porphyromonadaceae bacterium (assembly GCA_905372135.1). Taxonomy (GTDB): domain Bacteria; phylum Bacteroidota; class Bacteroidia; order Bacteroidales; family Paludibacteraceae; genus F0058. The sequence goes on from CAJPNS010000007.1 coordinate 30,352, forward strand.
AACGGTCTATCTACGTAAAAAAGATGTAATTTTGCAGGCAATGAAAAAACATATATTACTGATTTGCTGTATATCAATAGCGATAATATCGTACGGACAAAATTTCGACGGAATAGTTACGCCCAAAGAAGAGTCGGGAAATATGTTTCGTAGCCAGTCTACACAAACCCGACAAATCCCCATATCGGTGAAAAACTGGACTATCGACCAACATCTTGGTACCGCCGATACATGTGCCGTAGATACGGCTATCAGTGGCTATCAAGACAACAATCCGGTATATCGTTACTCGATAGCAAACTCATGGACAGGCAATCTGGGGTCGCCCGTAGAGTCGAAAATATTTTTCGACCGCACGCGTAAGACTCGCTTCATATCGTCGAATCCATACGATGCATATACCATCAATGTCGAAGACGTGAGATTCTTCAATACCAAGACTCCGTATGCCAATATTGTCTATCGCACGTCGCTGCCTTTGTATAACGAAGAAGACAATTTCAGAGCATTGTATTCGATGAACTTCAACAAATATTTGAACGTAGGCGGGCTGTTCAACTTCGTTCTTGGGCGAGGCAGATACAAAGACCAGACGGCACGTGCCGTCAATGGAGGGCTGTGGGCGTCTTACAGCGGCAGACGGTACGAGTTCAATACGGTAATGATGTTCAACGACTTTCGCAATCGCGAATATGGCGGACTCCGCGGAGTAGACTCCATTACCACCTCGTCGCAGTTTCGGTATCTGCCCACTATTTTCGCCGACAATATCAATGCCGTATCGACATACAAAAGCGCTATTTTCTACTACAACCACAGTTATAGCTTGGGAGTAGAAAAAGAACGCAAGCTCAAAGACGGCACCACAGCGACCGATTTCGTGCCTATTACCTCGTTTATACATACCATAAAGTACGAAAACGCAAGAAAACGTTATACCGAAGATAAACGTAATGCTTTCTACGACAGCACATACTACTCCACAGAAAACACAAGAGACTCCATACGTTACCAAAACCTACGCAATACATTTGCGCTCAGACTCGAAGAGAAATTCAATACGCTGCTTCGGTTTGGACTTACTGCCTTCGCAGAACACGAACTGACACGTAACACAAGCTATTCGTCGGCAGAGAAGTATCTCGACAATGACTCACAAAACATATTTGTCGGAGGAGAACTATCGAAAAACGAAGGACAAACCATAAAATACAAGATAAGAGGTAGAATAGCAATTGCAGGCAAAAAGCTCGGCGACTTCTCACTTAAAGGGAAGCTAAAGACAAACTTAAACATACTGCGAGATACATTGAACTTCGACGTAGGAGGCTCTATCGAAAACTCGACTGTGGAATATTTTCTGCAGAAATTTCGCTCCAACCACTTCAAATGGGACAATACTTTTTCAAAAACATTCGATATACGCCTCAATACAAGACTAAAATCGACAAAAACGGGAATATCGATTGGCTTCGACTTGGCAAACATCAACAACTACATATATTTCGACTACGATGCTTTGCCTCGCCAACACACAGGAGTAATACAAGTAATGGCTTTCGACTTAGAGGCAAAACTCAATTACCGCAAAATACACCTCGACAGCAAACTTGTATATCAGATATCGTCCGATAAAGACATATTGCCATTGCCCGACCTATCGCTCTACTCCACTCTGTACTACAAGAGTAAGTTTTTCGGGGTACTTCTGTCCGAATTGGGCGTAAGCTGCCGATACCACACATCGTACTACGGCAATACCTATATGCCTGCCACAGGGCAATTTCATCTACAGAATAGCACCATACTCGGCAACTATCCCGACTTGAGCGTCTTCACCAATTTCCATCTAAAACGTCTCCGATTTTACTTTCAATATGCACACCTGAATATGTATCTCTTCGGCGGCAAAGGATACAAACTTATGCCTCAATACCCCATCAATCCGGCTACGTTCCAGATGGGGCTTTCGTGGACTTTTTACAATTAAACGAAATATATAGCCGAAGAGAGCAGTACTGCACCAGAGTGCTATTCGTCGGCTACGGAGACAGTTACGCGGTCGACATTGCCGTTTGCGAAAGGGTCGTATTTAGATACGGCTACTCTAAGACGGTCGATAGCGGGGAACTCCTTTTTAATACTCTTGTGGATACGATAAGCTACATTCTCGAGCAGATTGGCAGCAAGGCTCATTTCGTCTTTTACAATTTTGTAAACAGTCTCATAATTGACCGTATCGGCTATATCGTCGCTTATAGCCGACCGCTCGGCATCGATATCAAAAGATACGTCTACCGAGAAGTTGTTGCCGTATTGTCGCTCATGGTCGTATATGCCGTGATAGGCTTTTAGCCGTATATTATCGAGATGTATTGTCATAGAATAGTTATATAATATTAGTTCAATATCTTTTCGATGAATGGCATTACCATTGCCGTCATTATTCCCATTATACCGATGGCAAGTCCGCTAATAGCGCCTTCGGTAGCCCCCATTTCGATAGCTCTCACCGTACCCAAAGCGTGCGACGCTGTGCCCATAGCGAGTCCTTTGACGACCTTGCTCTTTATATTCAGATATCGGAGCACAATAGGTCCTACCGCTCCGCCGAATATTCCACAGATAATGACGAATACTACGGCAAGTTCGGGGATACCGTGGTTGTTTTTAGCTATACTGATAGCTATCGGTGTAGTAACGGACTTAGGTGCAAGTGAGAATAGCATTTGGGTATCTGTTCCCATAAGTTTGGCTATACCCACTACACTCACTATACCGACGATACAACCTACAAACACAGCCGTCAGTATCGATATTATATTGCCTTTGAGGTAATAAATCTGTTCGTACAATACATAACCGAGAGCTACCACACTGGGACCGAGCATAAAATTGAGAAACCTCGTATTGTTTCTGAATACGGAGTAGTCGATTCCGGTTGTTTTAAGGAATACGATTATTATTATCATCGAAATGAGCAGAGGCTGAATGATGGGAAGTTTGAGTCTTTTGTATAGGAAAATCCCCAAAAGATATGAGCCCATAACCAACGTAAGGGCAAAAAGCTCGCTTCGTAGCAAGTCTGTCAACAGGTTGCAGGTATTCAAAGCCGACCTCCTTTATGGCGTCGTTCCATACGGTCTTGGACGAAAGCTACTACTATGATAGTAAGTATTGTACTTACCATTATCGATATCATTATAGCCCATATCGACCTCGACAATACTTCGGTATAAACCATAAGCCCTACCGAAGCAGGTACAAAAAATATAGCCATATTCTTGGTTATTACCGTAGCTGCATCTTTCACATATTCCGCCTTGACAACCTTCAGGATAAGGCTTACAAACAGCAGCATCATACCTATGACACTGCCGGGGATATATCCCCCTATAATATTGGCAATGGCCTCGCCCAGAAGGTAAAACAATAGTATAAAAAACAGTCCTTTTATCATAAAAATCGAAGTGCAAAAGTACATCTTTTTGACGAATCGTAAGACAGACGTAATATTACTCTTTTCGTATTGCTTAAATATTTACCGAATATTAATAATAGTATAATACATTATAATGAAAAATACTACAGCGGGAGAAGATACAGACATTATGTCAGCGCAATAATAGATGCGGTACGTCTCCAAGGTGTCTCCAAGGTGTCTCCAAGCTAACCATAAGGTAAAATATCGAAAAAGAGCATTGGTTTCTGTCAAATTGTCGTGAAAATCGATAGTATTCACAATAATCTTATCTCCCCAAAAAATACTTTTTTTTAACAATACAGATATATACCCAATTATAGCAAGGCAGCTAAAAGGTAAATGGCGGTATAAAATATGGAAATGAGGTATTATCGTCTGAGACAAAAAAACAGGCTACTCTTTTGGCGAGTAGCCTGCTTTTGGTTAGTGGATAGTAATATTACAGCGGGTAACTGTAAAAAAAAACACCTTTTGCATTGTTCATTTTTTTGAGATTTTGGTTATAATGAATTTATTACCTGCCTTAGGGGCAGAATATTTTGCGTTAGGAGGAGGCAGACAGCCATTGTATTCCAACTCTTTGTATATGCGTCCACTGACTACTACTTTCAGTCCTGATTGTCGGAAGTCAGACTTTATGGGCTCCGAAGGATATACGGAGAGTATCCCTTCGGGATATTTGTCGAGTACTATCGAAAAAGTATCCTTAATCTCCGGGTAATCTATACAATCTTGTAATATAGTTGCGTCTACATTTGTAATCTCTATATGAGATTTCTCGTCTTTCTTTTTGCATCCACCCAAGGCTATAAACGCTGCCACGAGTAATAGTACGGAGGGGAGTGTTTTTAAAATCGACTTTTTCATAATATTTACCTCCTTTTAAATTCTAAGCAATTCTTGTTATCATCATAATATAGCTTCAAAATATTGTTGTCTATCATATATTTATCAACTGTATTTAGACTTTTTACATACGAAACACCATCTCCAATTTCGTTTATTTTCGTTCCTACCAACCTTGTTATTGATATAGAGGATGTTTTGATGTCAATAGTATACGTGCCAATGAAGTTGTTTGTAGAAGATACTGCTGTTAAAGAAT